>JANQDY010000022.1 GCA_028278625.1 Thermodesulfobacteriota bacterium | reverse complement strand
CAGCGCGGACATGATCTCCACCCGCTTGATGGAATCGACGCCCAGGTCGGTATCGAGATCCATGGAAAGTTCCAGCATGTCCTCGGGGTACCCGGTCAGTTGGGAGACCACCTCCAGAAGGGTCTTGGCCGCCGCCTCAGCAATCATCCGGGCATCGTCCGTTCCGGCAGGGGCCGGTTCA
This sequence comes from Thermodesulfobacteriota bacterium, assembly GCA_028278625.1. The sequence continues at coordinate 12,308 of JANQDY010000022.1, read as the reverse complement.
GGGGGTGTCGGTTCGGGCGGGGCGGGGGCTGACTCAGGTGCCACGGTCCGGGTCACCGGCACGGACGGTTCAGGGGCCGGGGATTCCACCGCCAGTGCTTCCGGCGCTGCGGCCCGGGGTGCCTCCGGGATTTGCGGCTGGGCCGTCTCATAGGCAGGCCCGGTCCATTGGCCGGGTGACGGCATATCCGTGAACTGTAGGTGATGGTTGAACATGGCCCGCAGGGTTTGCTGGGCCTCCTTCTGGCTATCCAGGAACTTTTCGTGCAATTGGGCGGTCCGAATCTGGAGCCGGGTCAGGCTTTCCATGTTCTGCTGGGACATGCGGATGGCATCGCCCATGGCGCCTTGAGGCGCCGCGGCCCCATGTGTCCCCCGGTTTTGAAGGGTGGGCGCCTGAGGCGCCGAACCTTGAACCGCCGACATCTCCACGGGTGCCGCCCCGGGCGCCGTTTCCCGGGACGAAGCCATGGCGGATTCGGGCGCTTTCACGGCTTCTCCGGCGGCATCCGGTGCTTTTTCAAAACCCGCGCCCGCACCGGACGGGACCGGCTGCCGGGGCGCCGGGGCCGATTCCGGTTTGACTTCCCCGGTCGACGCCGCAACCGGGCGCTTTTTCGTGACCGGCGGGATCTCCTTTTTTTCAAACCGGTTCGCCCCGCATATGGAGACCGTAAATCCTTTCTTTTCTTCGATTTTGGGTGTCATGGCATAATCCTCGTCCCATTTGGTCAGATCCGTGGGATGTCCCAGGGCGGCCAGATGTGCCAGGGCCCGGGCCAGATCCAACAGGCCCGGGCGCGCCCCTTTGCTGGCATCAACGGCGATCAGATGTACCGGCCTTTCATTTAATATGCGGCCGGCCAGGCCGGTCAGGCTGGTTCCGGGCCCCACTTCCAGAAACGTGGTGGCGCCGGCCCCGTGCATATTGGTTACCTGTTTTATGAATTCAACGGGCTGAACCAGTTGAGACGCCAGGATATCTCTTGCCTCCTGTTCCGGCTCCGGATAGGGGTCGGCAGTGGCATTGGCATAGACCGGCATTTGGGCCGGGGCAAAAGCGATCTTGTCCAATTCACCTGCAAAGGCCTTTTGGGCGGACGCCATCATGGGGCTGTGAAAGGCATTGGAAACCTTGAGTTGCACGCCTTGTATCCCGGCCTCCTCAAACAGCTTGGCCGCACGTTCCATATCCCGGGCCGGACCCGACAGCACGGTCTGTTCAGGGGCGTTCTTGTTGGCCACCACCAGGCTGTTCAGGCCGGACTTGTCCAGCAATTCACCGGCCCGGCCGGCGTCGGTCCGTACCGCCAGCATTGTCCCGGGCTCGCCTCCGGTCTCGGCCATGAGGGCGCCCCGCAACCGGCTCAGGCGGTGCAAATCGTTTTCAGTGAAACGGCCCGAAACGCACAGGGCCGTCAGTTCGCCGTAGCTGTGTCCGCCGACCATGTCGCCGCGGATCCCCAAGTGCTCCAGGGTGCGATACAACCCCAGGGATACGGCCCCGATGGCCGGTTGCGCCACCCGGGTGTCCTTCAGCCGGTCCTCGGCCTGCTGACGGGCGTCCTCGCTGAAAATTCCCACCGGATAAATGGTGTCGCCCAGCCGCTTTTGGGGCGGTTCCGTTTCCCCGGGCCCGGTGGCCCGGTTGGCGGCGTTCAAAACGTTAAACATCTGGGGAAAGCGGCAGGCAAGATCCAGAAGCATGTCCGCATACTGGGAACCCTGTCCCGGAAAGAGAAGGGCCAGTTTTCCGTTGGGACCGCCGGCGCCATGGAAAACGCCGTCCGGCGATGCCGATACACCGTCCTGGGACAGCGCTTTGGCAGCGGAAGTTTTGAGTTTTTCCACATCGCTCATATCCTTATCGATCACCAGCAGTAATCGACGGGGGGACCGGGGATTGAAATCCCTGCGTGAATCGGCGCAAAAGGTCCTGAGAGCGGTCCAGTCATCGGGAGAGGGCAGGGTTTCCAGCTGATCCTTTAATCCCTCGGTATCCTCCGCTGAAAAAGCCGCAATCTGCACCCGGCCGTCCCAGTCGATGTCCTCTTTGCCGGCCCCGTATTCTTCCAGGACCACGTGGAAGTTGGTGCCGCCGAAACCAAAGGCGCTCAAGCCGGCCCTGCGCGGGAGGTTTGACGCCAGCCAGGGCCTGGGGCGGGTGTTGACGTAAAAGGGGCACCCTTCTTTATTCAGGGATTCCAGGGGGTCCTTCACCTTGATGGTGGGTGGCAGGGTCTTGTGCTTGAGGGCCATGGCGGTCTTGATGAAGCCGGCCGAACCGGCGGCGGCCTTGGTATGCCCGATCTGGCTTTTCACCCCCCCCAGAGCGCACCAGGGGGATTGTGACGAGTGATCGCCGTAAATTTCCATCAACCCTTCCAGCTCAATGCCGTCCCCCACGGTGGTGCCCGTGCCGTGGGCCTCGATGAGCTCGATGTCTCTGGGCCCGATACCGGCCTGTTGGTAGGCCCTGCGAATGGCCCGGGCCTGGCCCCTGGCATTGGGTGCGTATATGGCGTTCCCTTTGCCGTCACTGCCGGTGCCGATGCCCCTTAGCAGGGCGTAGATCCGGTCCCCGTCCCTTTCGGCGTCAGCGCGCCGTTTCAGGACGATCATGCCCAATCCTTCTCCCAGCATGGTACCGTCGCCGCTGGCGTCAAAGGGTTTGGCGTCGCCCGTGGGTGACAGGGCAGGGGTCTTGCAGAAGCAGGTGTAAAGGAAGATATCGTTTAAGGCATCCACGCCGCCGGTGATGGCCATGTCCGACCTCCCGGAATGCAGTTCCATGGCCGCCAGGTGCACGGCGCTGAGCGAACTGCCGCAGGCGGTATCCACGGTGCAGTTGGTGCCGCCCAGGTCGAACCGGTTGGCGATCCGGCCGGACACCACATTGGGGAGGAGCCCGGGAAAGGAGTTTTCCTGCCACTCGGGAAAGGAGGCGGAGAGCCTCTCCACGACGTCCCTGGCCGTTTCCGGGTCCACGCCGGCATGGTCAAGGGCCTTTTTCCACACCGGATGATAGAGCCGCGCCCCCAGGGGAAGAAGGGATTCCAATGACCCGGTGGCGCCCAGGATGACGCTGATTCTTTCCCGGTCGAACTCCCGATCCCCGCCGTAACCCGCATCAATGAGCGCCTGTTTGGCGATCAAGAGCCCCAAAAGCTGGGCCGTGTCGATGGCTTCGATATCCTTGGGCGAAATGCCGAATTCCATTGGGTTGAAAGGGACCGAGTTGATAAACCCGCCCCTCTTGGCATAGATCCTGTCACGGGCTTTCACATTCGGATCGAAATAGTCTTCCGGATTCCAATGGGTGGGCGGAATTCCGGTGATGCAGTCCACCCGGTCCCGGATGTTGGCCCAGTAGGCTTCAAGGTCGTCCGCCTTTGGAAAAATACAGGCCAAACCGATAATGGCCAGGTCCAGGGGAGCGCTGCTCCAGTCCCCATTTTCGCGGTTCTTTTTAAGAGAGGCATCCGGTAATTCTTTGCTCATTTTAAATACTCCATTATTTTCTGCAGCTTCATTGGTTTAACCGCATCGGTCCACACGGGGACGGGTATCCCCATGCTTCGCAAAAAATGAAGGCGGCGCAACACCGCCGCGCCATAAAGAAAATTCATGGCAATAGTGACCACATCCCGGCTTTCGGGGGCCTCCAAAAAAGTCCCCTTTACCCACTCATTGAATGCTCCCATGGCCGGTCCGCAGTATATCTGGAAGTCGATCTTCCTGGATTGATCCCCACTGTTGGCCCAGCGGGGGGACTGGCCCAGGTACCACCGGAAAACCAGGGCCATGCGATGTTTGGGATCTTTGGCCGCCTTTTCCACCTGAGCGGGATCCCGTTCCATGAAAAAATTTCTGGTCTGCTCCCAGATTTCATCAAGAGGCGCACGAAAACAGGTCTTCTCAAGGTTCCTCTTTTCCGATTCGGGAAGACTCTCCAGATCGGGGTAGGCTCGGTACAGTTCGAACAGTCTTGCGGCCCGCATGGGGAACATGGTTCCCCACTTGAGCACCTGGACCTGGACCCCCATCTCGAACATGTCCCCGGCAGGCGCCATGGTGATGTCGGCCTGACCGGTGGTCGCAAGCATTTCCCTGACGATTTCGCTGGTTCCCGATTCCTTGGCGCTCTGGTTGACCGACCCGATCACGATGTAGGCGGCCCCCATGGAAAATGCGGCCAGGGCGGAGACCGGGGATCCGATACCGCCGCCGGCACCGACCCTCAGGGGCCTGTCATACGTGTATTTCTCCATGAAGCGATCCCGGAGGGTCAGCAGGGTGGGCGTCAACGTCAGCGGTGACTGGTTGTCCGTATGGCCCCCTGAATCCGCTTCCGCGGTGAGATCATAGGCCATTGGGATCTCTTCGGCCAATTTGGCCTCTTCGGCGCTGATGCTGCCGTCCGATACCAGTTCCCGCAGAATCGCTTCCGGCGGCGGTGAAAAGAAACGGGCCGCCACCTCGGTCCGGGAGGCCTTGGCGATGACCTGGTTGGTTGTGTGCACCCGCCCGTCCCGGCCCCGGTGAATCCCCTGCACCCGGTATTTCACCAGGGGGTAGGTCAAATCAATGTAAGCCGAGGCCTCAATCAACCGAACCCCTTTTTCCATATAAAGTTCGGCGGTTGCATTTTCGAGGGCCGGTTCATTGGGGCTGTGGATGAGGTTGCATCCGAAGGGGAGGTCCCCCAGATTCCGCTGCAATTGGTCCACGGCTTCCGCGATCCTGGATGCCGTCAACCCGCCCGCACCGAAGAACCCGAGCATTCCGTTTTTGGCCATGGCCCCAACCATTTCAACCGATGAAATACCGTTGGCCATTGATCCGGCCACGTACGGGTATTTGATGCCGTACTGATCCGGGAAACCGGGATCCCCCAGATTGACCACCGGCATGGGCATGACGACGCCGGCCACCGGCAGGCCGTCCGATACCCCGCTGGAGGGGGTGAAATGGAGGGTCCCGCCTTCCGCCGCCAGAAGTCCCTCATTCCCCTGGACCACCACCAGGGATTTATGGATGTCAAAGACACCTGAATGGGAATCGAAGGTGAGCGGCCGGGTATGGCCGTCCGTTCCTTTGGTCCAGCAACAATTGAAGTTGGGGCCCGCCATCATCATACCTCCCTATCCATGGTTTCATTTTATCGATTCTCCCGGGGCATCCTCCAAATCGTAACGCGACATCTGCTTTTCGATTCCCTCCATGAGGCTTTTCATGTTTCAGCCGGCGGCGTCAGCGACGATAGCCCGCGCATGACATGATCAAAGGCATTGGCGAACCTTTCCAGATGGACCTCCCTCCGGTCGGAAGATCCATCCTTGATGTTCGATTCAAGATCCGCCGCCGCCACATGGAGCTCGGTGGCGCCCAGATTGGCACTCATCCCCTTGACGCTGTGGGCAAGGCGCCTGGCCGTCTCGGTATCGCCGCTATCGAGTGCTGAAATCAGATGCTCAAGGGTGCTGCAATGATTGGAACGGAATTTGAGGAGCAGTTTCCGCAGCACCGGCCACACAACACCCAATCGATCCAGCGCTTCTTCCACGTCAAAGCCCTCCAACGCCTCCCACGATGTCTCGCCGGTGGTCTTTGTTTCCGGGGGATCCGATTCGGCGGTCTTCTTAAGGGGCACGGATTTCGGCGCGACCCATTTGCCGAGCGTCGGAAAGAGGTGTTTTATGTTGATCGGCTTTGGAACATGATCGTTCATGCCCGCATTGAGGCATTTCTCTCGATCTCCCGCCATGGCGTGAGCCGTCATGGCGATGATGGGAAGATCCTTGAAACGGGCATCCGACCGGATGATGCGGGTCGCCTCATATCCGTCCATTTCCGGCATTTGGATGTCCATCAGCACGGCGTCGAATTCTTTTTCATGGACGGCCTTCACCGCCTCTTTTCCGTTCCACGCGATTTCGACCCGGGCCCCTGCTCCCTCCAGGATCTCCTTGGCCACCTCCTGATTGATTTCGTTATCTTCGGCGATGAGGATGCGGGTCCCCTTGAGGCTCTCGGCTTCCAGGGTTTCCGAAGCTTTTGCCCGGGCATCACTGGAGATTCTCGGAATGGTCTTCCCCAGGGCGTTCATGATGGCGTCAAAAAGCAGGGACGGTTGCACCGGCTTGTTGAGAAATCCGTCAATGGGCACTTTTTTGGCCGCATTTCTGGTTTCATCCGTGCCGAAGGCCGTAACCATGATGATTCTGGGCATTCGATCCCTCAACCGCTTTTCCCCTGCAATTCTCCGGGCCGTTTCAACGCCGTCAATGCCCGGCATTCTCAAATCGAGCAGCACCAGGTCGTATGTTTCCCCCATCTCGGCGGTGATTAACGCTTCCATGGCCTTCTCTCCGGAATCGACGGCCACGCCCTCAAAAGAGAAAGACATCACCATATCCAAAAGTATCTCCCGGGACGTTCTGTTGTCATCAACAATCAGGACACGTGTTCCCCGAATGTCGACGGGTGTGGGGAATTGGACCGGTCGGTCTTTTCCGGCCAGGCGGAATCCAAGTTGGAACCGGAAGGTGCTCCCCTCGCCCGGTTTGCTCTCCACCAGAATTTCCCCCCCCATCATGTCGACCAGTCGCCTGCAGATGGTGAGACCCAGACCCGACCCGCCGAACCGTCTCGTAGTGGAGCCGTCTGCCTGGGTAAAAGGATTGAACAGAGAAAAAAGCTTGTCTTTGGTGATGCCGATGCCGGTATCCCTGACCGAAAACTTCAGATTCACCATGTCCGGAGCCCTGTCCGCACGTTCCACCTTGAGCAGGACCTCCCCTTCCGGAGTGAATTTCACCGCGTTGCTGGCCAGGTTGATGAGAATTTGCTCCAACCGCAAAGGATCGCCCAGAAGACCGTCGGGAATATCAGCGTCGACGGAAATCATAAATTCAAGGCCCTGGCTTGATTGGTTTGCACAGATGATGTCGCTGGCGCGGGTGATGACGTCGCGCACATTGAACGGCACCGACTCCAGTTCCAGTTTCCCGGCTTCTATCTTGGAAAAATCGAGGATGTCGTTGATGATCCCTAAAAGCGCATGGGAGGAGTTGCGTATTTTTCTCAGATAGTCTCTCAACTTCGGTTGGAGTTCCAGTCTGAGGGCCAGATCGGTAAGGCCGATGATGGCGTTCATGGGGGTTCTGATCTCGTGGCTCATGTTGGCCACGAATTCGCTCTTGGCACTGTTGGCCGCTTCCGCTTCGTCTCGAAGTTGTCTGGCCGTCTCGAGGGCTTCGGCCAGTTCCTTCTCCGACCGTTTTCGCTCACTGATGTCCCGAAGAATCACCAGCATTCCCGCGGGCCCGCCTTCGTGGTCGTTAAACCGGGACGCGCTGATGCTCACGTGGACCAGGGTACCGCCCTTTGTCAGCCTTTTGGTCTCAAAGTCCCTCAACGCGACACCCTCACGGACCACCTTCATGACGTTTCGGTAGGTCACCTCTTTTTCGGAATCGGGCGTGTATGGCACGCCATCTATCAGCTCTTTCTTGGTCCATCCGAAATTCTCAATAAAGGCGTTGTTCACGTATGTAACGTGCCCTTCCAGGTCATAGGTAACGATGGGGTCAAGGGTGGATTCAAGGAGCGATTGATAGCGCTCCTGGGTTTCCTTGGATGCCTTGTACAGGGCCTTGAATTGTTCCTCGCTCCGTTTACGGTCGGTGATGTCCTTGATGGATTCCACGGCGCCGACGATTTCCCCTTGGGAATTGTAAAGGGGTGAGGCCGTGGCCCAGATGTACGCGCCGTTTTGATGATATGATTCCGATACAAGGGTATTCTCCGCCACGTTACTGAAATGCACGTACCGCTTTTCAACCTCCCTGTTTCTGTCGAGAACCAGGTCGGCCAGAATGGGACGTCTTTCTCCGTAAAAGGGAACGGCATATTCATAGTCGCCTTTCCCCACCATGTCACCGGCTTTGATGCCCGTCATGTTCTCGATGGCCTTGTTCCAGATGACCACTTTGCCGTCCATGTCGATGGCGAACGTGGGGTCCGGAAGAAAAGAAACGAGCTCGCCCATCAAGCGTTTGCTCTCTCGCAATGACTTCTCGGACGCTTTGCTCTCCGACATGGCCTTAAACATCATCCGCCGCATGCGATTCAGACTGGTGCTGAAGATCAATCCCAAAGCGTTCATGGCAAGCACCATGAGGAGGATGGAATAGGATATCTTGAAGTTTTGTACGCCGACCTGAACAAATGTGTTGACGATCACGAGGGTTGAAAACACGAGGGCGGGAGGGAGACGAAACACCAGACGATGCTTGAAAAGTACATACATGCTGCATATCACAACCAGATCCCAGAAGACGTTCATTCCGAATGAAACGGGTCTTGTGGTGTCTATATAGTTTACACCCAGTCCTATCACAAAAAGAAAGATGGTGCTGATGGTATCGATGGTCGCGATGTTCCTGCTTCTTCTGAGAACAAGGATTGTGACCAGGCCCACCGTCACGATAGCGAATCTGCAAAACGCCAGGCGCCAGAACTGTTCGGAATTTCCGAAGAAAGCGTAGTCATTGCGAATCAACAGGGCGATGAAAACGACAAACGTCGCCACTGCGATTTGGCTGAACTTGGCGTCCTTTTCCAAAAAGTAGGATCGATAGTCGTTTTCGAGAGGGCCGAGGGTTGGCTCAATCCTGGATATGAGATTCATGGAGCCCTCCAAGTCAACGGGAAGCCGCAAAGGAGCAACTGTCTATCGGGGAAGCGGTTGTAGAAGCATCTTCCTCAGGGTTAAGTTGAGACCGTTTGCCACCAGGGACTCAGGGTCGTCTTTGAAAGTCGGCAGATAGAGGTGGTGAACGGAATAGTAATTGTTCAGTCTGTCAAAGTAGAACTCCCCGATTTTGGTGGCGCCCAGGGTCGACAAAAAGGAGTCATAGCGTTCGAGGCTTGTTATGTACACATCTTCCGCATCCGACAACATGTTGTACACGAATCTGAAAAGTCCCATCAGCAGTTCAATGCTCCTGTATTCCCGTTGGATCACAAGCTGGGAGACTTCGGTTTTGGTCTTGCCCACCTGATGTTTGCCGGTCAATTGAACCGCATCATCGGAGCCCATATAGTTGTCGACGGGAATATCGTTAAAATTTATCCGCACAATGCCAACGGCCCGGCCATCCTTGAGGGCCATGAAATGCCGGGTATCGGCCCTGAAATCCCAGTCATCATACATCTGTTTCTTGCTATTCTCGTCTTCGGTCAACCGGTCCGGCGCAATGATTTTTTCGCTGGTATAGACGTCATAGGCCAATTTGAAAAACTGCTCCAATTCATAAGCCGTCTCGACCTCTTTGAACGTATAGCCGTATTCCGATATGACGGGGCTTCTGTCTCGATAGAAGAAATCGAGGGCTTTGGCCACGGACATACGGAGGGTGACGGGATCATACGGTTTTTTGAGGTACCTTATCAGTTGTAAATCCTGTTTGACCGTATCGAGGGTCTTTTCCAGGTCGGAGAACCCCGTGACGATAATTTTGCCGGCTTTGGGATGGGTGTCCAACAGTTTGTAGAGCAATTCATCACCGGTCATGCCGGGCATTCTGATATCGGTAACGATGCAGGAAACATCTTCGCCCTTCCGGTCGCATTCCTTGACGAAGTCAAGGCACTCCTGACCGGAAAGGCAGGCCTCAATGTTGATTTCCGTGCCGTATTTGTCACCAAAAGCGTCTGCCGCCGATTCTATGTCTGAAACAAAATTGCTCAATACAGGCCGCTCGTCGTCTATGCAAATGATATTCGATATGGTCATTTTTTCCTCCTGTTGGAACGCCTCGGGAATTGAAGTTTAAGCCCTTGCATCATTTAATGATAATTCCGCTTCGTCCGGATCCCTTTTTGTTACGTCTCCCGTGTTGAACAACAGGTCAAAAACAGCTCCTCCATTGCCGTTTTGGACCAGTAATTTTCCATTATAGCCCCTCATGATTTTGTTAACGATCCATAATCCAAGGCCTGTTCCCTCACCGACCCGTTTGGTGGTAAAGAACGGATCGAAGACCTTGTCCAATATTTCGTCGGGAATGCCGGGCCCGGTGTCGGCGATCTTAACGCTGATGTACCGATTCCCCTCTGAAAGCCTGGTTTCGGTGGCAATGGTTATTTTGCCGACGCCGCCCATCGCCTGCACCGCGTTGTTGATGATATTTGTCAGGATCTCATAAAACTGGTCCTCCTTAAAAACCAGTTTCGGGAGACCCGGGTTATAGTCTTTTATGATTTCGATCCCGTATTTGGTTTGGTTTTCCATTAAATGGAGGACTTTATCGATGGTGAGATTGACATCGATGTGCGTTTTTTCGGCATCACCGGGATGCGCGTATTCCTTGATGGCGCCCACAATGGACTTGATCCTGTCTTTGCCAATGGCGACGTTCTGGAGTGCGTTTCCCATGGAATAGTTGATGTGAAAGAACTTGATAATCAGTTGCGCATGGTCCGTTCCCAACAGGTGGTATAATTCTTGAATATTCCGTTCGTTAAAGCCGCACGCAGCCAGTTTCTTTGATTCCATGATGGAGACGTTTACGCCTTTTGACGCAAGCATGTTCCGGATGCCTGATCCGTTCTTACGAATGATGTCGGTGTCGAGGGGTAATTGACCCTGGGCCGAAGCGAGTATCCCCGATGCCATGTCCGCCACGTCGCGTCTGTTTTCCGGGCTGAGAGAATGCAATACATCCTTATAAGTACTGATGAACCCGGAATTATTTTCAACGACCGCATCAAAACTCCGATCAATGACGGTGATGCCGTTGTTTATTTCGTGGGCGATACCGGCCGACAGGACCCCAAGGGAGGCCATTTTCGCGGAATCGATCAATTCCTGTTGGGACGCCTTCAGTTGGCGCTGATTTTCCCTGAGTTCCCGATACAGCTTCTCCAGGGTCAGGTTCTTCTGCTCCAACCGCAGCATGGCGTTCTGCAAACCCAAATGGGTGTTGATTCGGGCTTTCACCTCGTTTATGCAGAACGGTTTGGTGATATAATCGACCGCACCGCTGGAAAAAGCCTTTACCTTGTCATCCGATTCATACAGAGCGCTGATAAAGATGATGGGAACGTGGGCCGTGTGAGGGTCGGATTTAATGGCATCGCATACCTGCCAACCATCCATCTCCGGCATCATGATATCCAGCAGAATCAGATCAGGGTTGTTTTCCCTGACCAGTTCAAGGGCTTGCCGGCCGTTGAGAGCGCACAGGAGCTTATAATCGTCACCTAAGGTGCTGACCAGAATGTCGATGTTTATGGATTCATCGTCAACGATCAGTATGGTTTGCTTTTCTGCGTTCATAACGAAACCATCTCTTCAATGGGAAAGGCTATTGAAGCATCTTATGAAATAAAAACGCCAGACTAAACGAAACTACGGTTACACTTGGTATTCGGGCATTAAATTTCTAAAATAATTGGCACGCAGAAGAATGATTCAGATCCAGTGGCCCTCCCGCAAGAAGGCCTGCATGTTTGAAACCGTGGGGTAATTGGTCTGCCAGATCCCCAAAAAAGAACCGGTCTATCCAACAAACAATGAAAGTAAAGTGACAAAAATCATATTTCACTGGTGCAGTGAAGTCAAGGGCATTTGTCACGCTAAATTTGTTCGATCCGGAAAGTGTTCCAGGTAGAGCGTTATTATCGGCTTGGCCGGGGGTTCGGCTTGTGATGCCGAATGTTGTTTCGCAGAACAAAATCACCGTGGGGCATTTATTGGCATGAGATTTACACTTGACCTGCAGCGGGATTTCCTCATACAGTATGGGAACAGGTGAGAAAAGGGTTCTTCTGTCTCCAAGTCTGGGAGGTGGGGGGCAAAGTGATTTGCCATGGCGCTTTTCGGCCCATGAACTTGACCGTGATTTGGACGAAACCTCCCTTCCGCATGGCAGGAGCTTTCGCTTATGGGTCTTGACCACCACATCGTTATGGACCCCCTGACCGTCGGAGACATCACCACGCTGCTCGAGCGTGTGGAACGTGTCTGCCGCCGCAGAGGGATTCCGGCATCCGTCCTCTTTGATGTGAAGTTGGCGCTGGAGGAGATTTGCATGAACGTCCTTCAGCACGGTTACGGGGAAGGCACGCCGGGCCCCATTGAGGTGGATCTCTGCCTGAGAGATGAAGAAATCGTACTGGAAATTCGGGACAAGGCCCCTTTTTTCAATCCTGCATCCGTAGAGGCGCCGGATCTGGATTCCGGTTGGGAGGATCGCCAGCCCGGAGGGCTGGGGTGGCATTTGGTCGGGCAGGTCATGG
>JANQDY010000277.1 GCA_028278625.1 Thermodesulfobacteriota bacterium | reverse complement strand
CCCTGGGAGAAGGCGCCGGGGCTCTCCTCCTCATGAGCGCCCAACGCGCAAAAAAGGAGGGCCGGCCCCATCTGGGAACAATTGCCGGTTGGGGCGTTGCCAGTGACGCCTTTCATGTGACCGCACCGGACCCGGACGCCTCCGGTCTCCTTTTGGCAGTTGGTGAGGCCATGAAACGGGCGCGTCTCAAAACGGAGAGTATTTCCGCGGTTTGCGCCCACGGTACTGGAACGGTGTACAATGATCACATGGAACTGACCGCTTTTGATCGGCTTTTTGAGGATCGAGCGTTACCTGTTTACTCTATCAAGGGTGCCGTGGGACACACCCTGGGGGCGGCCGGCGGAATCGAGGTGGCCGTCGGGTTAAAAGCCCTCGAAAATGGGATCGCGCCACCCACTGCGGGGTTCAAAAATGGGGAGAGGCGAACGGCGGGAAAGGTTTCTTCAAAGGCCGCGCCCTTTACCGGAAAGCATCTTTTGTCCACAAACTCCGGGTTCGGGGGAATCAATGCCGCCCTGATCCTTGAAAGGGGCCAAGACGCTTAGATGCCTTTTGTAACTGGAATCGGCTGGATCGCATCCAAAAGCACGGGCCGGGGTCGAAAAAATGAATCTTTCAAAATGGATTCCGGGAGGCTGCCGACCATTTCGCGGAAAGCCTTCTTCAAAAAGCCCTATCCCCGTTTCAACCGAATGGATGAATTCAGCAGGCTTGGCGTCTCCGCCATGGGCCTGGCCCTTGAAGATGCGGGGATGGATGAATGGACCGAAAAACGGGAGGTCGGCATCGTTGTGGGCACCGTTTACGGATGCCTGCAAACGGATCTGGATTACCATGAAACCGTTTTGCCGGAGAAGGGGGCGTTTTCCAGCCCCGCACTCTTCTCCTATACCCTGCCCAACTGCTTTTTGGGAGAAGCGGCCGCCCGTTTCGGGCTCACGGGCCCCGGATATGTGGTGAACCGCCGTGAGGGTTCAGGGCTTTCATCTGTTCAGGCGGCACTGGAGGATCTGGATTGCACGGCGCTTTTAACGGTCGTGGCGGGCACCTGTGACCTGGGATGTCCGCCGGGCTTCCCCGTTGATCTGAATGTTCCCGTCGGTGCGGTTTTCGCGGTGATTGAAAAAAGGGCAAATGGTGCATCCGAACCTTATGGAAAGATTCATTTGACCCGTTCGCGAAAGATTATGTTCAACGATGAAAAAGTATCAGACATAAATACATTGATTAACGCTTGTTTAAAACAGGATATGGAACCCGCAAGATGACCGACCCTTCAATCCGCATTCTCCGCACCGCATTCACCCTTCGACCCATCGTCGTTATTCCCGTCTACAACCACGGGAAAACTTTACGGGGCATTGTGGAAAAAGCACTGCAAATCCACGATATTGTCATGGTGGTCGATGACGGCAGCACGGATGGGGGATTTGAAACCGTTTCTGATCTGGATGTCTATGGTGTACGTCACCGGAACAATATTGGAAAGGGGGCCGCCATCCTGTCCGCCGCAAGAAAAGCCGGAAAGTTGGGAATGACCCATATGGTGACACTGGACGCCGACGGACAGCACGACCCCAACGATATCCATCGCTTCTTTTCGGCCGCCGAACGTTCACCCGATGCCATTATTGTGGGCAAACGCGATTTTGATACGGGATATGTGCCGTCCGGATCCCGGGTCGGCCGCCGCATCTCAAATTTCTGGCTCCGGGTTCAGACCGGCCGGGCACTGGGGGACACCCAGAGCGGCTACCGCTGTTATCCCGTCGCCCTTCTGAACGCTCTGAAGCTGCGCCAGCGCCGCTACGCCTTTGAAAATGAAGTGTTGACAAAAGCGGCCTGGGCCGGAATCGAGCTTCTGGAAGTGAATATCGCCAGCTTTTACCCTGCTAAGAACGAACGGATTTCCCATTTTCACCTGTTCAAAGACAACGCAAGGCTCAGCCTTTTAAACGCACAGCTGACACTGAGGGCCATGATTCCATGGCCCCATCGAAAACTCCCATAACATGTGCAACCGATTCAAAAAGACCCGGAAGCTGTTTTTCCACCTCTTCCTACTGGCCTGCCTGTCGGGCGCGGGTCCGGAGGCCCATGCAGAGGACCCTAACAACGGCATTTTTCAAAACTCCTTGAATATCCAACCGGTTAATGAAAAGACCCGTACACCCCTCGAACGCGTTTCACCGGTCGTGTTCGCTTACCATCGCCTATTGGCGGTGCTCAACGCCCATGGAAGGCCCGAAACAGATCCATTTTTGTTGACCGCCACGAAAATGATCCTTTCGGATCCCCTTTCCCTTCCGCTCCTGGCGCACCGGTCAACGGATCCCGCAAACGGTTTTCCGCCCCATTCAGGGGATGAAAATGTCCCAAGCCCTGATAGGTGTCTTCGGGAATTTGTTTTTAAGGCAGCCGAGCTGCTGGATCTGACGCCGCAATTCCATTGTCCCATGATTACAGCAATCCCTGAAAACACCAAACCCCGGTCCATTGAAACCTTAATTGATCGCATGGCCGCTCAAATAATTAGGGCCCAATCCCTGGTTGACGCCGCATTTTCGGGGCTATCTCAGGAAGAGAAAGCAAAACTGCTGAAGATATTTCCCTGGGCCATGGATGATTTTATAAAAAACGGGAACCTTTCCGACCGGGACTGGCATCTTATCGCGACTTCCGCCGAAAAAATACATATTGAAGATCTTCTAAAGGGATTTTGCATCCTGTCGGATCTCTTTTCGGATGGTCTTCTCGCCATGGTTCCATCGCTGGCATCTGAAGGGGCTATAACGGCGCTTGACAGCAAAGAATATCCCGGATTGAAGGGGCGGTTTTTGATGATTCGAGAAACACCGGCCGGGCTGATGCTGGTGGGTGACCGGGGACCGAACGTATATGCCCACAATGCTTCCCTGATCATCGACCTGGGAGGTGACGACCTCTATTTGAACAATGCCGGTGCGCCGGAACATGAAATTCACAAAAGAAGGGTTTCAGGAATCCGGCACCCCATAGGGATTGTGATAGACTTCGAGGGGAACGACCGATATATCAACCCGGGGTTTGCCGCCCTGGCCTCGGGCTTTTTTGGTGTGGGCGTTATTCTGGACAAGGGGGGGGATGATTTTTACAGCGGCGGCCAGCTGTCACTGGGCGGCGCATTTTTCGGCATGGGTTGCCTCATGGATATGGCGGGCAACGATACCTACGTCTCCACGGAAGGGGGGCAGGGAAGTGCGTATTTCGGCGCCGCGTTTCTGTACGACCTGAAAGGGGACGATGTATACCGGGGCGGTGCTTCTGTTCAAGGCTTCGGCGGGCCCATGGGTTTGGGCAAGCTCTTGGATTTGCGGGGCCACGACCGTTATCGGGCCGGGTGGAAACATGGATCCAGTTACGGCACAAAGGAGATCTACCAGGGCCTTTCCCAGGGGGTGGGCTGGGGATTCAGGAGACAGGCCCCCGGAGGTATCGGCATTCTTCACGATTTGACCGGAAAGGACACCTATGAAGGGGGCAACTTCTCGCAAGGTACCGGATACTACTTCGGTCTGGGGGTTTTAAGGGATGACTCGGGAGATGACGTCTACAGGGGAAGCCGTTATTGCCAGGGTTCCGCGGCCCATGGGGCGGCCGGCGCGCTGCTGGATTTGGCGGGAAACGATAGCTATTTAGGAAGCATCGCCGCCAACCAGGGGGCTGCCTGGGACCTTTCCGTGGCTTGCCTGGTGGACGATTGCGGCAATGACCGTTACAGGGCGGGGGACCTTTCACTGGGGGCCGGCGCCCAGAACGGTATGGGCATGTTCTTTGACGGAGACGGCAGGGACCGCTATGAAAGTCCCAAAAGCTCCCTGGGATTCAGCGGGAATCTCTCCTATGGCGGCGGCAGAGGGGCCGGCAACATGGGGATTTTCCTGGATGTGGGGGGGGACAAGGATGATTTTACAGTGAAGAACAGAGGCAACAACCGCTTTGCGGTTCAAGGAAACATGGGAATTTTCCTGGATGAATAAACAATCTTCACGCAAAAAAAGCGTTTCAATTCTGCTGCATAGGGCTTTCTGGCCCGCGGTTACGGCGGCCTATGCCCTTTCTGCCAGCCTGCTTCATCTGGAACTGTCCAAAATCATCATCGCCCCCGTGAAGACCCCTGTCGGATCTTTTACCCCCGCGGATTACAGCCGTCATCTGGCCTTGTTTCTGGTGATCCTGACCGCACTATACGCGCTCTTTGGTTTGGTCAAAGGGAAAGCCCGGATACGGACCATCACCTACTGGGTCCTTTGGGCGGGAGCCGCCTGCGCCGCCAACCGGTTCCTGCTCTTTTCCCCCAATGAATATGCACACTACCCCCAGTATGCCTTAATGGCCATATTGCTGGTCTTGTGCCTTGATCCCGGGCTTTTAAAATGGCCCGTCGGTACTATCATTTTCTGGGGAACAACCATTGGGATCGCCGATGAACTGCTGCAATACTTATTTATCTGTCCTTCCTATGGGAACTATCTCGATTTTAACGATTTTCTGCTGAACCAGCTGGGTGTTGCGGCAGGGCTTCTCCTTGTTTACGGATTCAGAGAGCAGAAGACCGACATTGGACCCCTTTTGCCATTTTACAAAACCTGGGGTTTCAGGACCGTCGTGGTGGTTTTGGCGGCGGTCCTTGTGTTTGCCCTGTGGGATCGTCTTAAGATAACACCGCCTAAGAACATACCTCCCGGAGGGTTTTATGAGACGAACGGAAAAACCAGGTTTTTCCTGGAACGTAAACCCGGAATCATGGGTGCCTGGAACCGTCTGCCGGACGGCAGGGCCTATTATGTGCTTTCACCGGCTCAAGGGACCTTTCTGCTCTTTGCCGCCGGATTTGTTTTCGCCTCATTTGACCCGAGGTGTTTGAGAAGAAGAATTCGGTAAAGGAACACTCATGCGGATCGTGCTGGTTCACCCCACCGGATACAACTGGGTTCCCGGAAAAAAAGACATAACGGCCGTGGCAAACCGCATGGCCCCTCTGGGGCTTCTTTCCATTGCCGCTTATCTGGCGCAAAAGGGTCACGACGTTTCCGTGTTGGACTGCCTGGGACCCGGAAGACCCAAAACCAATGGGGCCCATGTCCGGAATATCCTCCAAAAGGATCCGCAAATGGTGGGCTTTTCCGCCACAACCTCCGGATTTCTGGACGGCTATGACATGGCCCTTCGGATCAAAAGGGAAGCGCCTCACATTCAAACGGTTTTCGGCGGGGTCCACATATCCGCTCTGGGATCATCATTGCTTAGGGGGTTTGAGGCCATTGACTACCTGTGCCTGGGCGAAGGTGAAAGGACCCTGGCCGAACTGTGCGACGGCACACCGCCGGACCGTGTGACGGGGCTTGCCTTCAGGGACAACGGCCGGGCGGTGCAAAACCCGCCCCGGGATCACATTCCCCATCTGGATAGTCTTCCCTTTCCCGCCTATGAAAAACTTCACGGGTTTCCCAAAGGGTACAACCTGCCCCTTTTCAGCTATATCCATGCACCGGGTGCCACCATGGTCACCAGCCGGGGATGCCCCTACCAGTGCTCTTTCTGCGACAGGTCCGTCTTCAGCCGGGGATACCGGTTCAACTCCGCGGACTATATCTATGCCCATGCCGCCTATCTGAGAAACCGTTTCGGGGTCCGGCACGTCAACATCTATGACGATCTTTTTACCATGCACCGGGCCCGCATCAGCAAATTCTGCAATCTTCTGGTCTCAAAGCCGCTGAACATGCGGTTTAACTGCGCGGTGCGTGTGGGCCACTGCGATGATGAATTGCTGGAGATGCTCAAAAACGCAGGCTTCCTTCAGCTTTCCCTGGGCATTGAGACCGGCGATGAAACGCAAATGGCCGCACATAAACCGGGCGTGGATCTGGCAGCGGTGAGAGATACGGTTCGGCGTATTCAGGCCAAGGGGCTGAGAGCCAAGGGGTTGTTCATGATGGGCCTTCCCGGTGACACCAGGGAGTCGATCCTCAAGACTACCCAGCTGGCCCTCTCCCTGGGGCTTGACGACATGAACATGAGCAAATTCACGCCCTTTCACGGCGCCCCCCTGTGGAAGACCATTCGGGATCAGGGAACCCTGGAGGAAGACTGGCGCAAGATGAACTGCCTCAATTTCGTTTTCGTGCCCAAGACCATCGAATCGCCGGAGGAACTGGAAGAACTCTACAACCGGCACGTAAAACGCTTTTATACGGACCCTGCCTGGCGCAGGCGGTTTAGACGCCGCATCTGGGAGCATCGAAGAAGCCTCTTCTATTTCCTGCGGCACCTCCCCAGTTTTCTGGCGGCAAAACGGCATTTTGAACCCCGGGACCCTTAATCCCAATCCCGGGACGACCGGCCTAAACGCTTTCTCAAGGATTTGATTCTGCCCCGGTGGGTCTTTTGCTTAAGCCTTCTTTCATGGGCGCTTCTGTTGGGTCGGGTCGGTTTTCGCCGTTTGGGTGTCGCCAAAACGCTTCTGATCAGGTCCCGCAGCCGGATCAGCGCCTCTGCCCTGTTTTGTCCCTGTGTGCGGTATTGCTGCGCCTTGATGACGATAATCCCTTCCTTTGAGATCCGTTGATCACTCAATTGCAGAAGACGGTCCTTGATATGACCGGGCAGTGAAGAGGCATGAATGGGGAAGCGCAAGTGCACGGCGGTTGCAACCTTATTAACATTTTGCCCCCCCGGCCCATGGGCTCGCATGGGCCGGAGCTCAATCTCATTTAAGGGAATGTAAATCTGATCGGATATTTTGAGCATAATCGGTTATAACGTTTCAACGGGTTGATCAGATCTTCTCAAATTCATTTAAATCTGTCCATTTTTTCTGGAAAGTAAAGCGTAATGGCGCTATGATCTTGCACGTCTTCAATTGGCCCCATCAGAACATCAGAGAGAATGGAGGATTTGAAATGAAAAGAAGCCGCCGGTTTCTTCTGACACACATTTTCGGAATGGTACTTCTTCCGGCGCTTTTAGCCGGCTGCGCCAAAGCGCCGCCCCATTCCGGGTTTCTCCAGGACTATTCGGCGCTTCATCAGGACCCTGAAGATGAAAGCCTATTCTGGTATGAAGTCCCTGACGTGGATTGGAAGAACTACAAAAAACTCATGATCGACCCGGTCGTGGTCTATTTTCATCCCATGGCCAAAGAACGACAGATAAATCCCGAGGCGCTGAACGAATTAGCCCAGTATTTTCGAGACACCGTCGTTGAAGAAGTGCAGGATGCCTACCCCATTGTAGACCAGCCCGGGCCAGATGTGCTTCGGATACGGGCGGCCATCACCGACCTGATCCCCGCAAACCCCGTGATCAATGCCACCATGGTCGTTGCCGTGGGCCTGCCGGTGGACATGGGAGGGGCCGCCATGGAAGCCGAGTTTCTCGATTCCCAAACCGGTAAACCGTTGGGCGCGGTGGTGGACAAAAAGGTGGGCGTCCCCCTGAATCCCGAGGATTACGTTGTCGGATTTACGAAATGGGGCCATGCCAAGACCGCCTGTGACGCCTGGGCGGAACTGCTTCGGGCTTCCCTGGATGAGGTCCATGGCCGTTAGGAAAAACTCCTCGGTAGGATCATCCAAACCGCTTTCCGCAATCATTCCTCCACCTGCTTTAGCTCCCGGCTTCTGTCCTTTGAGAGATCGACGGATTTCAATGTCTCCCGGTTTTCCGGCAGTATCAGAAAAAACTTGCTGCAAATGTCCACCTCGCACCGGCCCCTTTCCATTTCAAAGGCCAGCAGGTGTCCTCCGAACTTTCTGGAATCGCTGATGAAATGAAGATGATATCCCGGCACGTTGATACCCTTCACAAATGGCGGACAGCGGAATCCAATGATGGAACCGCTCAGGTTTTCGGCCTTAAACTCCGGCTGATGGGCCGTCACCTGGGCCAGGGGTGGATAGGGTTTTTTCTGAGCGGGAACGCTCCTGGTCAGAACGCTTTTAAAACGCCCATGAATTTTGATGGCACAAAACAGGTTTTGATTGGGAATCCGCCTGTCCAACAGTTCCTTAAGACGATCGAAGCCGACCGGACCGTCAATGTCAACGGTTTCGTCCGGTTTGAACCAGTTCACGGCCGCAAAAGGCGTTTTGAGCGATCTCTTGGGTTTATAAACGCTACCATCTGATTTCACCTGGTAGATTTCCCCGCCCAAGAGAATCATCTCGCCGTCCAGATGGTCAAAGGTGCCGATGCCCGTATCACCATGGGTCATGAGTTGTCCGACTGCCATCTGACCGTCGTAAACGCCCGCCAAAAGAGCATCAATGGTGGATACCTGGGTGACGGTATTTGAAGATTTTGCCCCGCATCCCGAAAAGAGAAAGAGAACAAGGGCACTGATGAAAATGAATCGTTTTTTCAAGTGCATTCCTCCACTGGTTCAATAGATCAACGAAAAAAGGCAATATCCTGTGAGTATAGCACACATATCCCTCATAATGAAATGATCCCCATGAATTGTCGGAAATGCTTCCTTTTTTCTAAAGGATTCTGATAATATTGCGGATAATTGTTTTATGACCCTGCAACCAAAAATCTTCCTTTATGTCTGACCTTATAGGATTTCGCCCATGGAAATCATAACGACCCACAAAAACGCCGACTTTGACGCGGTGGCCTCGGTGTTCGCCG
The DNA here is from genome assembly GCA_028278625.1 of Thermodesulfobacteriota bacterium. The sequence continues at coordinate 29,791 of JANQDY010000277.1, read as the reverse complement.
CAACCAAGATATACAAGGAGGCGCTGCCCGTCCTGCCCAAGAGTTTAAATCCCAATGTGAAGGCCTTTATTTCTCTCCATAAGGACCTTTTTCCTTACAAAAGCGCCCGTGAAATAAAGCAAGACGCCGTTTCCAGACTCATTGCGGTGGATGCACCCAACTGGTCCAGGCTTAGTGATTTTGAAAATCTGAAAGATGAAAAGGATCTGGATATCCATATCTGGGATCACCATAACGCCAGCCAAAAATCATGCGCGTCCTATACTTGCATCGAGAAAGTGGGCGCAACCGCCACACTTCTGGCCCTTCGACTTAAAGAAGACCAAAGGGCCATCACACCCATTGAGGCGACCCTCTTTCTGGCGGGGATCTATGAAGACACCGGAAGCATGAGTTATCCCTCAACCACGCCCAAAGACGCACAGGCCGTGGCTTATCTTCTGGAAAATGGTGCCGACCTCTCGGTCATCAGAAGTTTTCTCAGACCCATTTACGGCCCCAAACAGAAAGATCTCCTCTATGAAATGCTTAAAAACGCAAAAAGGGAAAAGCTGAACGATTACACCGTGAGCGTTGGTGTGATGGACATCGAAGGCCACGTGCCGGGGCTTTCCCTGGTGGTGAACATGTACCGGGATATTCTAAATGTGGAGGTGGCCGTCGGCATATTCTCCGAGAAGGCCAGAAATCGCTGCCTGGTAATCGGCAGAAGCGCGCCTGATACGGTTGACATGGGTGCTGTCATGCAGGTTTTGGGGGGCGGCGGACACCCAAACGCCGGATCCGCCCTTCTGAGGTCCACAAACCGAGAAGAGGCGGTGGCCTGGGTCTTTGATTTACTGAAAAGAAACCATCCCGCCACCATAACGATCAGCGATCTCATGAGTTATCCGGTCTTTTCCGTATCTCCCGATACCCCCATGAAGGAGGTGGCTGTTCTCTTGAGAGAAAAGGGATGCACCGGTTTTCCCGTCACTGAGGGGCAAAAAGTCGTCGGCATTATTTCCAGAAGAGATTTTCGTAAGGTACGAAAAGAATCCCAAATGAACGCACCGGTAAAGGCCTTCATGAGCACGAAAGTCAGAAAAATCGATTTGGATAGCGGCGTCTTCAGTGCCGTCAAGCTGATGGTGCAGGAGGATATCGGACGGCTGCCCGTGGTTAGTGACGGAAATCTCATCGGAATCATCACCCGAAGCGACACCATGAGATACTATTACGATCTGCTGCCTGACTCGTAAAACAACGCTTTTCCTTAGAAAAGCCATTTATGCAAACGACAACGCTTGTTCTGTTTATTCTAGGTTTTCTGTTGCTGGTGGGAGGTGCTCAGTTCCTGGTGAGGGGCGCCTCTGGGCTCGCAATGGCTATCGGTATTTCGCCTTTGGTGGTGGGACTGACCGTTGTGGCCTACGGGACCAGTTCCCCTGAACTGGCCGTCACGTTGGAAGCTTCTTTTACAGGCCAGTCGGATCTGGCACTGGGGAACATCGTTGGCAGCAACATCTCCAACATACTCCTCGTATTGGGACTGGCGGCCCTCTTTGCAACCTTGACAGTGGATCGGCGGTTGATCCGGCTCGAAGTGCCTCTGATGATCGGCGCCTCCCTCCTGGTGTTCCTCATGGGATTGGATGGCGTCATCAACCGTTACGAGGGCATAATCCTCTTCCTGGGGGCCCTTGGCTACACCACTTTTGTGATTCGCAAAAGCCGTCGGGAACACTTGTGCGACCAGCCGATTCTGACCGGCACAATGGAATCCGACACCGTGAAGAAAAGAAAACCGCTCAGGATTCTTTTGGACATCACCATGATCCTTCTGGGGCTGGCCCTGCTGGTATTGGGTTCAGGCTGGCTGATCGATGGTGCGGTTTTAATCGCAGAACTTCTGGGCATAAGCCGCCTTGTCATCGGACTCACCATCGTAGCGGTGGGAACATCCTTACCGGAAATCGCCACCTCCCTGGTTGCCAGCATGCGGGGCCAGCGGGACATCGCCGTAGGGAATATCATCGGCAGCAACATCTTCAATATTCTGCTGGTGCTGGGACTTACAAGTGCCCTCTCTCCTTGCGGCGTCCAGGTTTCCAATAATGCAATTCATTTTGACATTCCCGTCATGATCGGCGCAACCCTCCTTGTCCTGCCCATACTTTTTACCCATTACCGGATCGATCGATGGGAAGGAGCCCTGTTCTTGGGATTTTACACGGCATATACCGTTTATCTTTTTTTGAGCGCAACGAAAAGCGAGGCCCTTGACGAGTTCGGGCTGGTGATGAAGGTCATCATCCCCATCACAGCGGTCACCCTGGTGATTCTGTCTTTTAAAGCCCTTCGAAATCCTGGAAGCAGAGAAGAATGAAAGTTCCCGATGAACCGTCGAGAAAAATGAGAAAGCGCCGAGGCGTTCCGGGCTTTGAAACTATGCACATTTTGAATATCAAATATTCAAATTGACCTGAGTTGTTTCAGGTGATAAGAAAAAGTCATGATTCACCGCACTCTATCAAGAAGACTCACGGCATTGGCCGGACCTTTTCCGGTCATTTATCTGACCGGGCCAAGGCAGTCCGGCAAAACAACACTCGCTCGGACAGCTTTCCCCGATTTTCAATACATTTCCCTTGAAGACCTGCAAAACCGCGAAGAAGCCAGAGAAGATCCCCGTGGCTTTCTTCTGCGCCTTGAAGGAAAGGGCGGCGCCATTCTGGACGAGATACAACGGGTACCGGAACTTTTCTCATACCTTCAGGGATTCGTGGATGACCAAAGGGGAGGGCCGCTTATTCTCACCGGCTCCCAACACTTTTTGCTTTCCGAAAAGATCAGCCAGTCGCTTGCGGGACGGGCCGCCATTCTGGAATTGCTTCCCTTCTCGCTGGCGGAATTGCTGGAGCGAAAACCGCTCACCCCCGACACCTTCTTTGAAACGGACAAGAATTTCGGGGAATCCCCAAAAATGGATCCCTATGAAACCCTCTTCAAAGGTTTCTTTCCGCGAATCCATGATCGAAATCTCGACCCGTCGGTCTGGCTGGACGGATATTTGCGAACTTATGTGGAACGGGATGTCCGTCAGCTCGCTAATATCGGCGACCTGGACGCGTTTACACGATTTGTGGGCCTTTGCGCGGGCCGAGCCGGGTCTCTTTTGAACGCCTCCTCCCTGGGCGCGGACGCGGGGGTCACCCACACAACGGCAAAGCGATGGATTTCAATTTTGCGGGCATGCTACATCGTCCACATCCTTCCACCCTTTCACCAGAACTTCTCAAAAAGAATCATCAAGAGCCCTAAGCTCTATTTTGCGGACACGGGACTTTTGTGCCACTTATTGGGCATTCGAAAGCCACGGGACGTTCACCAGCATCCCCTAAGAGGCCCCATATTTGAGAACTTCGTGGTCAATGAGATTCAGAAGGTCTTTCTTAATAACGGCCAAAGACCGCCGCTCTATTTCTGGCGGGATTCCAGGGGGCTTGAGGTGGACCTCATCATGGATATGGGAAATCGACGGGTGCCCATTGAGATAAAGTCCGGAATAACTGTTGCATCCGATTTTCTTGACGCATTGAACCGGTATACGAAACTCTCCGGAGACATTGGTGGTATGCTGGTCTATGGCGGTGTGGAAAGCTACAGGCGCAAAAATCACTATGTCCGAGCTTGGTGGACATGCTCTTGAAATCATCAAAGAACTCTTCCTTTCAATTTCTAAAACGCCTGTACGGCGGGCAAGTCAGCCACATCGAAGACGGCTGTATCCGATTTGAAATGGCAGACCTTATGGAGAGGATCATCAACCCTTTTAGCTGTTTCACCACCTATTATGAACGGTTTTATCCGTTTCGTGATGCCAGTGGGGTTATCAATATCCGCTTTTCAGGGATCATGATGTCTGAATCAATTCATGTCTCGAACCCGAATTGGCGCTCACTTCCCTTGTCAAGGAGAGAGTGAGAAAACGGGAAGGGTGTCACATCCCCAGGTAGGCGGTACGGATGGTGGGATCCGCCAGCAGGTCCTTTCCGGCACCTTCACGGGTAATCCGACCCGTCTCCATGACATAGGCCCGACTTGCCAGTGATAAGGCATGACGCGCATTCTGCTCCACCAGCAATATGGAGAGGCCGTGCCGGTTGATATTGGAAATGGTGTTAAAAAGTTCTGCCACGATGAGAGGGGCAAGCCCCAGAGACGGTTCATCCATCATCAGAAGCGACGGCTTGGCCATAAGGCCCCGGCCGATGGCCACCATCTGCTGTTCACCGCCGGAAAGCGTGCCGGCCCGCTGCTTTTTTCGTTTCCTCAAAACGGGAAAAAGATCATATATCCATTGAAGGGTTTCCTCCCGGACGGCTCTCGCTTTTTTCGGATAAGCCCCCAGTTCCAGGTTCTCAAGAACGCTCATGTGGGGAAAGAGATGACGCGCTTCAGGGACCAGACAGAGCCCCCGTTCCACCACCTGATGAGGACCTAAACGTTGAATCACCTCCCCCAGAAACCGGGTCTCCCCTGAAGTGGGCCGAACGAGCCCCTGGGCCACTTGGATGGCGGTGCTTTTGCCTGCCCCGTTTGACCCCAGAAGCGTGACAATCTCCCCCTCCAAAACCCTTAAAGACACGTTCCAGAGAGCCTGAATGGAACCGTAAAACGCCTCAATGCCGGCCAATTCAAGCATGCGCCCCCTCCTCCCCGTCTTCGAACTTGCCGATGTAGGCCTCAATGACCGCCTCATTTGAAACCACCTCTTCCGGGGAACCCTCGGCGATCTGGACACCGTAATTGAGCACCACCACCCGCTCGCAAAGGGCCATCACCACCTTCAGGATATGCTCGATCATGATGACGGTGATGCCGCTTTCCCTTATCTGCCGGATGGTTTCAACGGTTCTGGATACCTCCGTAGGGTTAAGGCCTGAAACCACTTCGTCCAGCAACAGAATCTCCGGCGCGGTGGCCAAAGCCCGGGCAATTTCAAGGTGCTTTTTTTCAACCAGGGTGAGACCCTCGGCAGCATGGTTGATCTTGCTTTCAAGTCCCACCATCTCTAGAATTCTAAAGGCTTCGGTAACACGATCCTTCTTGCTCATGGGTTCAGCCCTGCCGAACCCCAGTCCGATCATCACATTTTCAATGGCGCTGAGGGAACTGAAAGGACGAACCAACTGGTAGGTCCGGGCGATCCCCAAACGGCAGACCCGGGCCGGACCCATTCCCGAAACCTTCTTGCCTTTGAAGATCACCTCCCCCCCAGAGGGAAGCAATGCCCCCGACATGATGTTAAAGAGGGTTGTTTTTCCGGCGCCGTTGGGACCGATCACACCGGTGATGCTGTTCCGATCCACCTCGAGGTTCACATCACTTAAGGCCTCAATGCCCCCAAAAACCTTGGATATGTTCCGGCACAAAAGAAAATGGCTCATTATCTATCAAGGCATCCTTTCAGCATCTCTGTTCTTCACATAATCTACCGCCTCACCCAGGCCCAACCACCCGATAGCCGGTTTGACAAAACGGGTCCGTACGAGCCCGCCGGGCATGAACAACCCCAGCAGCACCAGGACGACACCGTACATGGCCAGATGAAAATAGGGGACTTTGGTCCACAGAAACTCCTGCACCAGGGTGATAAAGACCGCCCCCACCAACGGCCCGATCATGATCCCGGACCCCCCCAGCATGGCCATGATAATGGGGCTCAGGGCAATCTCGAGACCGAAGACCGATTCCGGGCTCACATAGGTCATGTTCCAGACGTAAATCCCTCCCACCAGGCTGGCGGGCACCGAACTGATGACCAGGGCAAGCCCCTTGTAAAGGGTTGTGGGAACGCCGAAGGCCTGGGCCACCTCTTCGTCTTCACGGATGCTGAACAGGGCCAGGCCGAATTTGCTTCTGGCCACTGCCTGGCTCAACACCATGGTGCCTAAAGCCACGGCCAGAACCAGGTAGTAGGAGGGGAGCATATTGTTTCCGGGCGGGGTGGAAATACCGCCCGAGCCGCCGGTCAGATCCCTCAGATTGACGGTCAGCACCTCAATGAGACTGATCAGCCCGAAAGTGGCCAGGGCAAAATAGGCCCCCCTCAGCCGGAAAAGGGGATAGCTGATCAGTGCCGCAAAAAGGGCGGCCAGGAGCAGCGCCACGAAAAGGGCTGAAAAGAGGCCTATCCCCTGGTTCAGCAGGATGGCGGTGGTATAAGCCCCCAGTCCGAAAAAGGTGGAATGCCCCAGATTCATATACCCCATGTATCCGCCCACAATGTCATAACTGAGTGCCAGGGTAAAATAGACCGCCAGCAGAAAGATCCAGACGACACCGTAAGAAAAGCCAAGGTACGGCAGTGCCGCCAGGATGGCCCACAGGAGAACGACAATCAAGTAGAAAAGCTTCTTTCCGTTGCGGTTCATTTCTTTGCCCCGAAAAGACCTTCAGGTCTCACAATGAGGATGAGAATCAACAGGATGAATGCGATGGTGGGAGACCACTCGGCACCGCAGTAATAGGCGGTGAACGTCTCCGCAACCCCCAGGATGAGTCCGCCGAAGACGGATCCCACGATACTTCCCAGGCCCCCAAGAACCACCACGCAGAGGTATTTGATGGTCAAGGGGATCCCCATGACCGGCGTCACCGTAAACAGGGTCACGTAAAAGGCGCCTGCAGAGGCCGCCAGGGCCATTCCGATGCTGAACGCCAGCGCCGATACGCGGCTGATGGGAATCCCCACCACCTTGGCCCCATCTCTCCCCTGGACAATGGCCCGGATGCTCTTTCCCACAAAGGTCTTCTTGAGATATAGCTGCATGCCGCAGGCGAGGGCGAAAATAAAGAGGAGAATCAACAGTCGCGTGGAAGAAATGACCACGCCGGCCAGTTCCATGGGCGGAAGGGAGTAGGAAATACCGGTGACCGGACGCTCCCAGAAATAGGCGGTGATATCTTCGATAAAGAGGGAGGCGCCCAGGGTCACCAGGATGGAGGCCACCAGGAGCTGGTGGGGCGGCTTGTCCATGATCGGTTTTAGAAGGAGCAGGTAAAAGCCGACCCCCAGCAGCATGAACACCGGTATTACCAGGATGGCCGCAACAAAGGGATTGATGCCCAATCCCACGAAAACACCGTAGCTCAGGAGGGACCCCAGCATCAGAAACTCCCCATGGGCCAGATTGAGGACGTTTAAGACACCGAAGGTAATGGAGAGCCCGAAAGCGGCCAGGCCGTAAATACCGCCCAGCAGGATCCCTCCTACCAGTAACTGGATAAAATCCGCTGACACATTAACCCTTTAGGCCTGGACTATTTCCAGGGCGGGCGGGGGTAGATGTGCTTTCCGGTGGCCACGTCCGGCGGATAAATCACTTTGTACACGCCACCCTGAATCTGAGAAGGGTAGGTGTTGATGGATCCGTATCCGGTTTCGGCAAACACCTCTTCACCCAGCACCGTCTCCATCTTCAGCTTTTTGAGGGTTTCCATCAACTTCTTGTTGTCCAGGGTTCCCGCGTCTTCGATGGCTTTCTGAAGCACCTGAAAGGCCGCCACATAGGCGGGAGACCAGGGATACATGGGTTCGCTGATGTCGGCCCGTTTGAGCACGTCGTTGATCAGTTTTGTATCCCCCAGCTTCATCCCCTCCACCCAGTAAGACTGGCCGATGACATCATTGGCGGCACTTCCAAGGGCGTCCCTGAAGATCCCGCTGTGATGAATGCAGTGGTATTCCTTGGGATTGAGCTTCATCTCTTTTGCCTGTTTCATGAAGTTGATGGCAAAGGGAATGTTTGAGGAAACATAAACGATATCCGGGTTCTCTTTCTTCAGCTTGGTGATAATGGGCGTGAAATCCCTGGTCTTGGCAGGTACGATATCGCTTGTTAAAACCTTCAGTCCGGCCTCTTGGGCCAGCTTCTTGGAACCCTTGTATACACTTAAAGGATGGATGGTGTCTTCCACCACGAAAGAGACGCTCTTGGCCTTCCCTTCCTTCTGGATCATTTCCCAGTAGCGGTAGGTGTAGCGGGGTCCCAGATCAATGACCCCCACCAGCCACTTGAACCCACGGGTGTAGACTTTAGGTGAATTGGCGCAGATGGCGATAAAGGGTATCTGGTGGTTCTCGCCGGCCGTGCTGGCCGCAAAGGTGAGCGGGCTGCTGTAGGGTCCCAGCATGAGATTGACCTTGTCAACGGTGGCCAGACGCTCATAATACTTCTTTACGGTTGCTTGATCACTCTTGTCGTCATAGATGGTGAATTTCACCGGCAGTTTCTTACCGTATTCCTTCACCATGATACCGCCCTGTTCGTTCACAAGGTCGGCCCAGGCGTTCATGAGCCGCTTAAAAGGTCCGATCTCCGATGAGAAGTGGCCGGTCTGTGAGACGGTGGCTCCGATGTGAATGGCGTCGGGGGCTCCCATGGCCGTAAAGGGAATTCCGAACAGCAAGGCTGAAACCAGACAGATCAACAGGGTTCTCTTTTTCATGACATCCTCCTTTGGTTTTTGGGTTAATTCCTTGTTTCCAATGGCTCTTTATTCACACATCCCGAATAACGCGTTTCGCCTTCAGTTCAAAACGGGGGAGCGTTCCCATCTCGGTCACTTCCACTTCCGGCGTAAATGTGATTCGGTATTTGAATTGCTCGATGAATTGATCAACCGCCTGTTTCATTTCCGCTTCCGATACAAGATCCGATGCCGGCTCAACGCGGATCTTCAGGCGCTTTCCACTCCCAATTTTGGGAACCACAATCTGATATTCGTTGGAGAACCGGTCCACATTTCGTATGACGTTTTCGATGGCAGACGGAAAGACATTTACGCCGGCAAACTGAAACATGTCATCCGAACGCCCCAGAATCCCCCCTTCGAGCCTCAGGAATGTTCTGCCGCACTGGCATGTATCGCGATTGAATTTCACCAGATCCTTGATGCGATACCGAATCAGCGGCATGGTTTCCGTACAGAGATTGCTAAGCACCAACTCTCCTACTTCACCGTCTTTTACGGGTTTAAGCGTATCCGGATCGAGACATTCCGCAAAAAACATGTTTTCATTGACATGGGTCCCCTGCTGAAAGATGCATTCAAACCCGAAATTGCTGATTTCACTGGAACCGATATCATCATAACATTTGCCGCCCCAGATGGTTTCAATGGCCCCTTTGGTGGATGTCACATTGGCTCCCGGTTCACCGGCCGCCACGATGATCGACACATTAGAGTCGGAGAGAGTTACACCCATTTTGGAAGCCACCTCCCCCAGATGGAGAAGGTAGGTGGGCGTGCCGCAAACCACGGTGGCGCCCCACTCGAAAATGTTTCTGACGCGGTCCTTTGAGGACTGGGCACCCCCAGGCACAATCATGACGCCCGCCTGCTCAAGGGCCGCCTGAAATCCCCACCAGGCAATATAGAGGCCATATCCGAAAGGGACATAGAGAATGTCCGACGTCTGTATACCATAGGCGTTCATAAAATGCATGAACTGTTCATAAAAATGGACGGTCCAGTCCCTTTTGTTGAGCATGACTTTTACCGGAATGCCGGTGGTACCGGTGGTTTGGAAAACCCGGACCCCCTCTTCCGGCGGAACACACATGAAATCCCCCCAGGGCGGGACCCGTTTCTGGCTCTCCCGCAGCTCTTCCTTTATGGTAAAGGGGACCCTAGAAATATCGGAGAGTTCTAGAATGTCGGACGGTTTGATACCCGCCGCATCGTATTTGTGTCTGTACATGGGGCTTTTTTCGTAAACATAGGTCATGCGTTCCCTAAACCGCTCAAGCTGCAATGCCTCCCGTTCCTTCCGAGGCATGGTCTCCATTTCCCTGTTCCAATAAAGCACCTTGGTCATTTTTTCTTCCCTCTGCGATATACAAAAAAAGCCTATTGGATCTTTCCCAAACCCCTCAGTATTTTTTCCGGAGAAAAAGGCGTGGAATAAAGCCTCACACCCACCGCATCGTATATGGCGTTTGCAATGGCCGCCAGAATGGCCGAGACATACCCTTCGCCCACCTCCTTGGTTCGGTACGGCTTGCCCACGCGGTACGCTTCCGTAATGACATCAATGTGCTCGGATTCGGCGATTTCCCGAATGGTGGGCATCCGGTAATCGAGCCAGTTGGGATTCAACGTTCGCCCTTCTTCCATCATGATCTCTTCCATGAATGCGTGTCCCAGGGCCATGGAGATCTGACCGTCAATCTGACCCTCCACCAGAAGGGGATTGATTGGGAATCCGCAGTCGTGGGCCGTCACCGCTCTGATGAGCCGGACCTTGCCCGTCTCCGTATCCACCTCCACCTCGGCCGTCTGCGCATCGGAAGCGTAATTCTCACTCCACCGCCCCTTTGTGGTCGCCAGGCTGGGATGGATCGGTTCATCCCGCATGGTCCGCCAGTGGCCGTTTCCGATAACGGAATCCCCCCGGTTCTTTTGAATGCTAAGGGCCACCAGACGCGCGTAGGAGAGACCCCGATCCGGAGACCCGGCAACGTGGACCCGTTTGTCATGGACCACCAGATCCCGTTTGTCCGCTTCCAGCGCACCGGCTGCCAGTTCCTTCAGTTTCTCCCGCACCTCGCCGGCCGCCATGCGAGCCGCATTTCCGCATACATAGGCATTACCGCTGATCCAACTGCCGATATCAACGGGGGTGGTTTCCGTGTCGGCCGCCACCACCTGCACCTCTTCCACGGGAATCTTGAGTTCCTCCGCAACAATCTGGCTGAGGACGGTTTCGGCCCCCTGGCCGATATCCATGGCACCGGTGAGCAGGGTGACGCTGCCATCATCGTTCATCTTAACGATCACGGAAGAACTGTTGGGGTAGATGAGGGATCCGCCGAAGTAGGCACTGACCCCCACGCCGATACCCTTCTTAAACCGCTCTTTGCCATCCTTGTTTTTTCGGCCGTATCTTGACTTGAAATCGGTGTGCTCGGAAATCTTCAGCAAACAGTCCCTGAGGCCGAAGTTGTGCACATTATCGCCATTGGGAAGGGATTCGCCGGATTCACGGGCATTGCGAAGGCGAATCTCTATGGGGTCCAGTCCCAGTTCCTCGGCAATCATGTCCAGCTGCGACTCCACCGCAAATCTCAATTGGGGTGCGCCGTGTCCCCGCTGGGGGGCGCGAACAGGGTTGTTGGTAAAGACCGAATATCCTTCGTATGTAAGGTTCGGTACCCGATAGGGAATCATGGCAAATCCCCAGGCAAGAAAAACCACCACCACACCGCTTCCCCGATAGGCGCCGGAGTTGTTGATGGTCTTTATCTGTTGGGCCAGGATGGTGCCGTCCCTTTTAACACCGGTCTTGATTTCCACGGTGAGCGGCTGCCCGTGGCGGTACGCGGCAAAGATTTCTTCCCGGTTGGCGATGATTTCAACGGGCCGGGCGGTTTTCATGGAGAGGAGGGCCGCACAGAATTCATGGGAGAAAAGATCGATCTTTCCGCCGAAAGCGCCGCCCACGTACGCCTTCCTGATTCGAACCGCCGACTGGGGGAGCCCCAGCGTTCTGGCAAGCTTCGCCCGCTTGAGGAAAGGACCCATGCTGGATGTCCAGACATTCAGCTTGCCGGTCGAATCAAAACTGGCCACGGTGGCCTGCGGTTCGAGATACCCATGGGTTCGGAGATGGCTAAGGAAGCGGTCCTCCCGCACATAATCGGCTTCCTTGAAAGCGGCCGCCGCATCCCCCCAGGCGGTGGCGGTTTTGCCGCCGATATTGGAAAGGCCTTCTTTCACTTTGGGGTGTGTGGGGTGTATTTCAGGGGCTCCAGGCCCCATTGCTTCCTCGGGATCAAATACCGCCTCCAGCGGTTCATAGGTGACGTCGATCAGTTCAAGGGCCTCATCCGCCGCATAGGCATCCACCGCCGCAACCGCCGCCACTTCCTCCCCCACAAACCGGACCTTGTTCATTGCCAGCGGGTACTGATCCGCCGGATAGCGGGGTGTTTCAACAAACCCATGTTTGATGCCCAATGTATCTTTGGCGGTGATGATCCCTTTGACACCCGGGACCCGTAAGGCCTGACGGGTGTCCATATGGAGAATTCGCGCATGGGCATGGGGGCTTCGCAAGATTTTCCCCACCAGTTTGCCCCGCAGCTGAATGTCTACCGAGTAAACCGCTTTACCCGTTACCTTCTCGGGGCCGTCTTTCCTCTGTATCCGTTTTCCCACATAATCCAGCTCACCCATCATGCATGCCTCACTTTACCCCATACGATTTGGCTGCGTGCAAAACCGATTCCATGATTTTGTTATACCCTGTACAGCGACACAGATGGCCCTCGAGGCTTTCCTTGACATCTTCCTCGCTGGGTTGCGGGTTTCTCTTCAGCAATGCCGTCGATGCCATCACCATCCCCGGGGTACAAAAACCGCACTGCACAGCGCCTTTTTCGAGGAATGCTTCCTGAACCGGGGATAAATGCCCCTCCACGGCCTGTCCCTCAATGGTTTCGATCTTCCTGCCTTCACAATCGACCGCCAGAAGCAGGCAGGCCAGAACCGGTTCGCCTTCCAGCAGCACCGTGCACGAACCGCATTCCCCGGTACCGCATCCTTCCTTGGTTCCCGTAAGCCCCAGACGGTTCCTGAGCACTTCCAGAAGCGTTTCCTGGCACGCGACCGCCAGTTCATAGACCTCTCCGTTAACCGAGAGCTCGAGGAGTTTTTTCTGATGCTTCTTGGCCATTTTCTTCCTCTCCTAAATGTTCAGGTGGTACCCCTCACAGCCTTTTTCGCATCTGCCAAAGCCATCTTCGCCTCCACTTTGAGGCACCCTTTCAGATACGCTTTTGAATACCCGTGATGGGGAAAGATCTTCACCGCTTCGGCAACGCTCTCTGAAGCATCCGCCAGCACCTTATGGGAAAGGGGTCTGCCCATGAGCAGGGCCTCCGCCGCCGGCACCCGCTGGGGGCCCGCTGAAACCGCTCCCACGGTAATCCTTGCTTCTCTACAGGTTGCCGAATCCTTTTCAAATCTGAGCAGGGCCGCCACATTGAGACCGGCAAATTCAATGCCGCCCCTCATGGCGAATTTGGCAAAACCGCTGCCCCTTGGCCCGCCGTTATCCGGAATCAAAATCTCTTTAACAATCTCATCTCTATTAAGAGCGATGGGTCTTAGCGGGTCATGGGAATAGAGGTCATCAATCATCATCTCTCTATTACCCTTGTCTCCCACAACCCTGAGCTTTGCGTCCAGGCACAAAAGGGCAGGGGCCAGATCCGACATGAACACGGCCCAGCATTTCTTCCCTTTTGGAGCGAAATAGCACACATCCCCTCCCCGTTTGAAGCAGGGATCCCTGAACTGATACGTATGCTTTTGATTGAAATAGAGGCACCGGGTTTCCTGACAGAGATTGCCGCCAAGGGTTCCCATATTTCTGATCTCACGGGTGGCGACCCTTGCGGCCGCCATGGCCAGAAGCGGGGTCTTTTCATGAATTAAGGGCGCTTCAGTTACGGACGTCAGCGACATTCTCGCATCCAGGATCAGCACACCTTCCGCCGTCACCCGGGGATCCGAAACCCTCGGCCCTTTAAGGCTTACGATGATCTCGGGAGTACAGAGGCCGTACTTCATTCTGGGGAAAAGCTCCGTCCCTCCGGCCACCAGGTGACCCCCTTCCTGAACCCTCAACAGCGCGGCTGCCTCTTCAAAGGATTCTGGTTTTTCAAGCTCGAATTTCGGCAGATACATGATTGCTTCCTCATGAATACATTGATGATGGTCCTACCGTAATAGAACAATTAGCAAGAAGCATACCACAAGCCTGTTTTCTCAAATCTCATCAAAAAACAGGGCGTTAGGATGCAATGAGCACTCCAGATGCGGCTTTTGATGTCTCTTTTTGGGAAACACCGGTGCCTCCTTTTCGGTTACACAAGGCAAGAGAATAAATATTATTTTATTGCGAAAATCCCATTTATGAACTAGGATTTAAATTTTTGAACCACGCCCTGAACCAATGTTATGAACAATGAGGGACACCAAATGAAGTCCATGACGATTCATGGTATCGACAAACAACTGGCCGATCTTATCAAAGCTCGGGCCGAGGCCGAAGGATTGAGCATCAACAAGACCATTAAGAAACTACTTGAAGCGGCCCTGGGGATCAAGCCGCCGCCGGACCGGAAATATCTGGACGAATTCCAGGAGTTCAGCGGTCAATGGACGAATGCGGACCTGGAAGAGTTCGAAACAAATACCGCGGACATGAATGTTGTTGATCCAGGGGACTGGCAATGAAACAGATCCTGCTCGATACAAACGCATACAGCCGTCTTCTTGCGGGAAATCAGGACGTTCTGGATGTGGTGGCTTCCGCGGAAGTGGTATTCATGTCCATCTTTGTTCTGGGTGAACTTCATGGGGGATTTGCCGGTGGATCGAAAAAGCGGGAAAACATCAGGCTGTTGAATCGGTTTCTGGAAAAAACGACCGTGAAGATCCTGAACGCCACATGGGAAACAGCGGAAATCTTCGGTGAAATAAAGAACAACCTTAAGCAGTCCGGCACCCCCATCCCCATTAATGACGTCTGGATAGCCGCCCACGCCCTGGAAACCGGTTCAGTGGTGGTTACGTTTGACGAGCATTTCAAGCAAGTGCCCGGGTTGCGGTTGTGGGAGAATTAGCAGCATCCGTCATGGAAGCCATCCACCCTGCAATCGAATGTTCAAACATCACCAAGACCTTTGGTTCCCGGACCGCACTCAGGAATTTCAATCTCAAAGTTGACCCGGGCAAGATCGTTGCCCTTGTGGGCCCCAACGGCGCCGGAAAAACCACTCTTTTAAAAACCCTGGCCACCCTTGTCGTTCCCACGGGGGGAAACGCCTTTGTATGTGGGCGGGATGTGATAAAAAGCCCTTTGGAAGTCAAAAAGAGAATCGGTTTTGTCCCATCGGAGGAGCGCAGCTTCTTTTGGCGCCTCACCGGCTTTCAGAATCTCAGGTTTTTTGCCGCCCTTCATGGCCTGAAAGGTGAGGAACGCAAAAAGCGCATTAATTACGCCCTTGAAGCGGTAGGCCTTGAAGATAAGAGGCACGGTCGGTTCAGGGAGTACTCATCCGGCATGAAGCAGGCCCTGGGAATCGCCAGGGGGATTTTGCATAATCCGCCCGTCCTTTTGATGGACGAACCGACCCGCAGTCTCAGCCCCGACGTGGCGGGAAAAACCAGGCAAGTCCTTTTGAACAAAGCCAAAAAAGAGGGAACCACTATTTTGATCAGTTCCCATGACCTGATGGAAGTGGAAGAACTGGCCGACGAAATCGCCATTCTTCATCGTGGCGCCCTACGGGTCCTGGGATCCCTCGCCCAATTGAAAGAAAAATCCGGACTCGCACATTCTTCGGATCTGAAAGCCCTCTTCGAACACTTTACCCACAACGGTTGACCCATGAAATCCCGCGACCAAACAGCAACCCTCAGACATGGAATAGCGGTTCCGTTGGCGTTTCTCCATCGGGATCTTCTGAATGAAGTTAGCTACAGGCTCTCTTTCTTTTTGCAATTATTGGGCATTTTCCCGGCCGTCATCATGTTCTTCTTCCTTTCCCGTCTGGTGGGGAACACCATTTCGGGACCGCTTTCAGCCTACGGAGGGGGCTATTTTCCTTTCGTCCTGATCGGCATTGCCGTCCAGAACTATCTCACTGTCTCTCTCGGCAGTTTCTCCGCAAGCCTTCGGGAATCGCAGCTTTCAGGGACCTTGGAGGCGATTCTCGCAACTCCGGTTAGTCTCCCTTCATTCCTGGCCGGTTCGACGGCATACGGATTCCTGTTAAACGCCCTGCGCATCTTCATCTATCTCATTGTCGGGGCATTGCTCTTTGATGCGCATTTCAACTGGATGGGGCTTCCGGCGGTCCTTGGGATCATTGTTCTCACCATCGGCGCTTTTTCAAGCCTGGGGATCTTTTCGGCGGCTTTTGTCATGCTGTTTAAACGAGGAGATCCCATCAACTGGGGTTTCAACGTCATATCCTGGCTGCTGGGAGGGGTCTATTATCCCGTCAGTATTCTCCCCGGCTGGCTGCAGAAAACGGCCTGGTTTATACCGATGACGCACACCCTGGAAGCTTTGAGAATCATCCTGTTAACGGAAAAAGGGCTTTCGGCCATCGGTGAAAACCTATTGGTTCTGGGACTGTGGGGGGTGATCGGCCTCCCTTTGAGCCTGTTATGCTTTCGATATGCGCTCATTCGCGCAAGAATAGAGGGAACCCTTGGGCACTACTGAAAACGGGACGGAATGCAACAGCATTTTGCCCTTTCAGCGGTTGGGCTTTTGATCCCAAAAACGGGTCCCTAATCATGGATCTCCGCCTCCAGGAGCCCCTTTTGTTTCAGCTCTTTAAGGCACAAACGGATATCCTGTTTGATGTCACCCATTGGTTCCCCTTCAAATTCCCGGCGAAGGCAGGTTTCGATCTCATCCATTGAAGCGGCGTTCATGGACAGCTCATAGATGCGGCGGGCCGTTTTGTTGAGCACGTGGATGGCATCCGCCTCCGTATCGTAGAGCATGAGTTCCGATTCCATCTCTTTTTGCATAATATGTTTCATCACGGTTTCTCTAGATTGAATTTGCTATTTGTTGCCTCGGTTTTTAGATTCCGGTGGCGCGCCGTGCCCTGGCTGAGGATTAACATCATCCCGATCAGAAACCTTTTGAGCAGCCGTCCGCCCGCCGCATCCACCATTACCACCCATTTCAAAAGAGGGGGAGACCAGTCTCCCGCTATTCGGTATTTGATCCGCCTGGCGGACGTCACGACCATCGATTTCAGACGCCCGGCACCGCCCAATGCCCCATTGAAAAACCGCCACGGCATGCGGTTCATTTGAAGAACCGCTTCTCCCCGGTACACGACATCAACTCGCCCCAAAAACGCGGCATCATCAAAAACGCCCCACCCTGAAAGGGCGTCCCCTTTCTGCCGGAATACACGGGCCCCTTTTCCCTTTTCAATCTTCATCAGGCGGTGCACGAAGACTTTGTCTCTCTCTAAATAGGCAACCATATCACCCGGTTTTACATTGTTTCCATTCCCCAGCCTTACCAGCACCCGGTCCCCCGGACGGATCAAGGGCATCATACTGCCGGTGGCCACGGTCAATGTGACCGATTTTCCCGCATCTCTTTTCAGATCCAGGAAGGCGCGGGAAAAATCATCCGTTTTCATTGCCGTATTCATTTTCGCATCAAGGGATGATTTTAAGGTTCAGGAACTTTCCGGAGCCGCTTTTGACGACGGGATTCCTGATACGAGTGGTTGGCCCGCCTTTCTCGGTAAAGGTCGAATTCCAACCACCTTCAACGGTAATCTTTTTTTCAGCATCAAAGACAACCCTTTCCGTGTAAACACCTTCCGAAACCAGAACCACATCCGGAACCGGTGGGCCGGTGATCGCTGCCTGAAGGGAGATGTAGCAGGGGGTTTTACTGCCGCATACGCCATCGGGACACACATAGGAAGTCCCCGAGAAAGGAGCGTCTCTCAGAACCGTGGCCGGATCCCCGAACAGGGTGAAAGTTTGAAGGGCATCCGCAGTGATCCCTTTGCCGTAGGCGGCGATTTTCGCCTCGGTCACGGCGGAGCCCATGACCCCGTTTTCCGCCTCAAAAATGGTTGAAAAGAGCTCTTTGGCCAGGATTTCATGCTCCCAGACATAGCCCAGGCCGCTGGGTGCCACCATCCCGATGGCGCCCCTGTTTTCGCCGGCAAGAAACGCTTCGGAGAGACAGTAACCGTTGCACAGACAGAAATAGCCGTTCAAGCAGGTCATGGCGGAGATAAATGGAAGCGCGTTTGCATTTGATAGAAGATCAACATCATTTGAATAGCCCCCATTTTCTTCACGACGATTAGTAAAAAGAGATTCCCCTGCCCAGAGGTTAGTGTTCCCATGGCCCACATAATTGGTGATCAAAACTCCCTGGTCCACATAATCAATGATATCTTCGGTTGCGGCGGCTACATTTCCATATTGGCTCAGATAAACCCGGGAAACATCGAAACCCGCCGGCAGATATGGTATGAGCGCTTCGTTGAGATCCTCAAAAGAGGACTCCCCGTTGTCGGACACCAGCAAGACCGCACTGGTGGAACTGCTCGAGGCAGGGGAAAATCTCATAATCTTCGAAATCTCCTGGCTCACCATAGTGGCACTGGAACCGGGGATGCGGCCAATAAACATATCCGGCATAAGATCATTTCCTCCATCCATGCACACATACCAGTTGTCCGTGGGAACTAGGTAAGACACAAAGATGAGATGGGGCGGCACCACGTTCTGTTTGCCGGTCAAGAGATAATCCCTGTAGTCCACATTGGCATCTCCAGCCAGCAGAACATAGGTAGGGGCCGGGCGTACCCAGTTGTCGTAGGCATACTGAAGAAAGGTCTTGATGGCGGCGGGATCAAACACTCCGTCATTGAATTCACTGTAAATATCCTCAACGGCCACCGCTTTTGCCCGATATCCTTGCGACTCCCTCAAGCTGACCAGCGGCGCTACAGACGAAAGAAACGCTTTTTTGGTTATGACAATCCAGTCCGCGCCGTTTACCGTTGATTTGAGATCCGAGTAATCCCACATTTCCAGTAACGCAGGACTTAAAACCGCGTTATGGGCGCCAATCCAGTATTTCTTTTCATTACTTGAAGCATCGCAAAACACGACTTTTTGTGTTTCCCCATCCGGCAATTCAGAAAATCCTGTCACCTCCTTCACGGAGAAAGGATCTGTTATGTCAAAAAGCAACAGGTTGGAAACATCAAATCCTGTTACTTCGACCCTTCTGGGTCCATCGCCGCTAACAGAAAACTCGAGCTTATTGTTAGCCGCTTTCAGCAGTCGCCAATAGTCCAATTCCATCCAGTTGAGATAGACAACATCCACTGGCGCCGAATCACCTGGCAATTCAACTGAAAAGGTGTTTAAGCCGTTCAACAGGGCCACTTGTGATCCGGCAACCTCCTGGACAAAAACCGTCGCACCTTGCCAGGGATCATTTGCGATTTCCGATCCGTTCAGCTTGACCACGGTGCGATGAGATCCCGAGGTACTTCTGCCCTGAAAACCGACGCGAAGGGTTGCATTGGCTTCCCATGGCACCGGATCAGGGACCTGAAAACTACAATCCACTCTCGCGGGAGCCGTCATTTTTTCCCACAACCAGTAGTCCACATCCGGGGCGCCGGGTGTGCCGGACCACCACGTTTTGTTTTGCTCCTCGTGCAAGCGCTCGTAAAAGGCGGTCAAGAGGGTTCCCGTTCCCGTATCAGTACCATCAACGGACTGCATGCGTCTGCCTTGCTGCTCTCCCCATGCCAGCCAATACACGTTGATGTCGGTAAATCTTGTGTTTAGCGCCTCACCGTAGAATTCTATATAATCCCCTGCAGCAAAAACATTGGGCGAAGCCGTCACCAAACGAATTGCCACCTCGGCCCCATCGCTGTGCAGTTGGAGGGTGCTTGGATGCAGACTTGCAGGTAAACCTTTTGTGGCAAGCTCTGAATAGCTTATACGGTAAATACCATTCTCGCGCACTTCAATTCGCATGCGCTGCTGAGCTCTGGTATCGCTGACTGCATCACTCTCAAATTCTGTGCCGAAGCTTTCTCTGGTGGTCGCTTTCGTAGAAATCTCGCCTGCCGAGAAATTCAAAATTGATTTACGTTTGATCCTATCAAATTCCGGCGAAGAGATTGATGACCGTTTGTCGAGTTTCCTTTCAAAAGTGATTCTCAACTGGATGTTCCGAAAATATCTCAACACTCCGGTTACCGCGTTCCACTGAAAAGGATGCATTTCCACCCGTGCAACCGAAATCCCTCTCAAATTCCCCAAGCGAGTGACTGATACCAGCTTTTCAGGATAGAATCCATTCCTTGAGTATGCCTTTTTGTCCATGACAAAACGCTCCGTTGGCATTCCTTCATCCGACAGAGCCTTTTCCGGCACCGGATACACATTCAGCCCTTTAATATCCTCACTGGAGTCGTTCAATATCTCAGCATTCAACGACCCGGCATTGGGCACCTGAACCATAAAAGTGGCAATAGGCAATTCCGGATATCCAATCCTACTGGTTTTCCCGCAATCGTCGGCAGTCAGTCTGTGAAAGATATCGCTGGATACTAAGATTTTCTCGATATTCAAAGATGGTGTAGTGACCTGGAGTGTCATTCCTTGTGATCCAGAGGTGTTCACCTTTAGATAGGATGAGCTCTCAGCGGTTCCGTGAACTACCTTTCCGAATGAGAAAACACTAAACCATATCAACAGTGCAAGAATGAAATATTTCCTTTTTTTGCCCATATAATACCGCACGGCCAAAAAATACTAAACGCCCACTTCTGTGTGATATTTGACCGTTGCCACAATCAGGTTAACGGTCTCCTCCAGTTCCCCCACCTTTAAGCTCCAACAAGGGACATCAGCTAGGATGGCCGCACATTCCCAGAATAGAGACGCGCCGACCAGATCAGGCAAAAAGAAATCCGAACCTTTCAAATGCCTTAGTAGCCGGAATGTCGCCTCATGCGTTCGAATCGATCTCAAAACTGGTTTTGAACTAAAATCTGGACAGACTCGCTCCCATTTGAAAGCATCTGTGATAGCGGTTTGGTTCTGATTTAGCAATTTTCGGATTGTTTTTGTCAACCCTACCCTTTTTGGATAACGCACACGCATTTCACAACTATTGTGCCCTACCATTTCAACCTGAACACCAGAGAGCGAAGCAAGATGGCTCAAAAGAGGTTTCTCCAGATCCTTTTGTAAGCTAATCCTGATCTCGTGCTCCCTAGAATACCAATCCGGTTCATCCAGACACATTATCCAACCAAAAGGTCGTGCGAAGCGGGAAACGAGTTTCATCTTAAGCTGATCACTAACAAGTAGCTTCTTTCTTGCCCGTTGCGACGGGTCTTTTTCTGATCCCGATTGAACCACCCATGGTCTTTTGGGAAAGGGGTGTACCAGATGTGTTTTTCTGTTAATAGGGCACAAGTCATCGGACATAAAGCGGAAATTTTTCTTTAGAAGCTCCAGCACCAAAGTCGTTTTTCCTGTTCCTGGTGGGCCTGCCAAAATGAGAGCAAAACCGTCATACGCAACAACTCCAGCATGCAACACCAAGTGTTCTTTTGTTTCCAGAAGAATTGTACCGATGATCTTCTGTAGACCCCATGAGACAGGATCGCGGTAGTTCGAACCGGATTGAAATTGAAGATCTTTGGACAGAGCGTTTTGCATACGCCTAGCTTTGGGGCGAATCACTTCAAAGCGAGGCACACGTCCGTTTCCTAAAATTAAAGAAAGAATGAGTTTTTTTCCGTGATCCGCTGAGGGAACACGAAACCAACCATAGAGATTATCTAATTTTGTCAGCAGCTCTTTGGAATCGGATGTAACTGTTACGAAATGTCCCAAAAACTGGTAATGGGATTCGAACATTATCTCAGTTTCATTCATGTTGGAAAGGAAATTAATCTATCGAAAGCCTCTCGATATAGTTTCTGGCGATATTCACAGAAATCATCCGTCTCCCAGATGGTCCCCCTTTGTTCCAGAGCCATGGCCATGCATCCCCCCTGACACAGATTCCGCGGAGGGCAAGCGGCGCATTGCTCTATTCTAAATCTACGTTTCTCAAGAGCTCCGCAGATCTTTTTCATGGGGCGGCCGTCGAGAATTGCCTCCAAAGTCTGCTCATAGACATTGCCTAAAGAAAAATCTGGTTTCATCATCACGTTACAAGGATAGGCATTACCTTTCACATCCACCACCAGTTGATGCCCTATAATGCACCATATATCATCTGGAGTATCGGACAATTTCAGCACAAAACCACTCAGGCCACAACTTACATCGGTTCTGGGGAAAGAAGTATCCACTCCCCGATGGATAACATAGTCAAAAAATCGCTGAACTTCCTCACGGCTTAATTCCTCGCCGATACGTTCCCACCGATTGATGGCAGAGCCCTGTTTACGGAGCGGCAAAAAACTTACCGATGAAATACCCATCTGTTGGCCCATGCGAATAATTCCGGCGAGATCATTCAAATTAACATGCATAACAGTCGTTGCGATGCTGATTTTGTTGCCCAAGCCCGCTTCCCTCAGCATAACCAACGCCCGCTTCGCTTTTTCAAAGCTGCCTTTTCCGCGGATGGCGTCATGAATAGATGGCCGTGATCCATCAATACTTATCTGAACGCTGATCCCCCTTTTTGCCAAAAAGCTAGCCAGTTCCTCATCCACAAGTGTGCCATTGGTTAACAGCCCTAGTTCCAAGTCGTGCTGACGACCACATTCTAAAATCTCTCGAAACCCTGAGTGAAGTAACGGTTCACCTCCGCCCAACGTTATGGACTGCCCGCCCTGTTGCCGCAGTTGATCAATCAATTCAAGAATCAAGGATGCGGGAAGTTCTTTCGCTTCGTAGAGATCTGCACGGCTCCCAACATAGCAGTGAAGACATGAAAGATTACATCGCCGAGTAATCTGAAGGAAGAGCTTTTTAAGCTCGGGAACTCGTTGATTCGCCTTCGAGGAAGGGGAGGGCAAAAACTTCCGTTCTTTTAGCACCTTTTGAACACTGAATACATCCGTCAAAGCTTGCTCAAAGGGAATCCCATATTTGTGGGAACACCTATCGGCAGCCACTTTTGGAGTAGCACCCTCGAAAAGCAATGATGATATGAAACGTCCGGATGTATTTGTGACTAGCCAATCAGATGTAAATGGATGAAAGAGGATCGAGCCTTTCCCTAAATCATATGATAAAAACCTCTTGTTTTCATATATATGCACTGGACAAACCTTCTGCTTGCCTCAGATAAACCGATTTTTGCCGGAATTGTTTTATGACATCTCCATGATTTCCTGAACGGGAAGAACCCTGATCCAGCATTATTCTTTCAATCTGAAAAGACGGAAAAAGGTTTTGAATTGATTATTAGCTACCCTCCAACACAATCGGGTGATGTGCACGCCATGGCAGGGCCGATCTGTTCCAAAATCTCTTCACTGGTATAGGTCTTGATTTTCGGGGGTTCGTACTGGGAAACCTCGCTTCCCTCTTCCGAGAAGGTGTCAAAATCCTTTGTCTCTTTTTTCATATTCCTTAATTAGCCTCCTTGGCGGACTTCACAGCCTCTATCTGAATAAGAATAATTAGTGTTTTTTTGATTATATGTCAACAGCGATCCCTGGAAATAATTTAAAGTAAAGCTAACAAAATGGATCTCTCAAGAATCTCAAAACGGAGATTTTTTTGCCTGGTGGGTTATTCTTGATCTCTTTTCAGTCAATTTCACTCCCAAACGGCATTTTTTGTTTCTTGATACGAAAAGGGGGCCGCGAAGTTTTCCCAAACCATCGTCTTAGTGAGGTTTTCATTTTGGAATCACTGATCATTTGGGTATTTTGGCCCAGAAAGGTCTCAATAGACAAATTTAGGAGACCCTCATCTTCCGCCGTCGCAGAAGGGCAAATCCGCCACCGACGAGTGCCGCCACCATGAGGAGAAGGCCCCCGTCCGTCAAGGTGGGAATAGGCGCCCGAACCGTTGCGGAGACGGGACCGTAATAGGAACGATTCCCGGATGCGTCCACGTCTTCCAATTTGTAGTAGTAGGTCTTTCCGGGGCCCACATTCCCGTCGTCGAACTGATAGGAAGCCCCTTTTGTGGGAGAGCCTTCCGAGGGAATCAGCGCATCGGTGATCCGTTCATAACCGGACCCCTCGGTGTTGCTGCGCCAGAGGTGAAAACCGGCATTGTCCACCTCGCTGGCGGTCTCCCAGGAGAGAAGGACGTTGGAGGAAACGGGAGTGGCGGTGAAGGAGACCAGCTCAACGAGTGTCGGTTTCGTAATCTTGACATCATCCCAAACCGCAATGAACTCATCCGCGGCGCTCGTGCAATGAAAAACGATATTGTAATCTCCGTCGGACGGGACGGTGAAACTACCGGAACGCGTTTCGCAGGTTTCATTGGTGAGGTTATCCGCCTGCCATATTTCGGCCGTGGCGGAGGCCGGCGTGAAATCCGCCCCGTTGCCCTGATAGATATACGTTCCCATGTTTTCGGGATACGCGCTGTTCCCGACCCTTTGAAGGTGTGAACAGGTGTACGTGATGCCTGCCTCAAGGGATATGCCCGGTGATATGATCCAACCGTTTACCGGCTCCGCGTCGTCATGGTGTGAGACGGACTGGTCTCCCTGGCACACAAATGGCGACAATTGGGTGGCCCAGGCACCGCCTTGGGGCGTATACTGATCCCAGTCACCCGTGTTCCAAGGGGAGTCGAAGGTCTCCTGATAGACGGTCACGGTCCCATTAACGAGGGATGCCGGTACCAGTAGGGATAGCGCCAAAAGGAACTGCACGGAGATCTTCAAGGCACTTTTACACTCAAACATGACAACCCACGCCCATATTCCTTTTCGATGTCGTATGGCTCCTTCTTAGCCATTTTACCGGATGATTATAGCCCAATCCCTTTTCAGGGGGTTGCCCGTCATGACGGATGATTCGAAATTCCGGAAATACGATTGTAGGATCATTTGATTCAGGACCCGGTGCCTATCGCCTTCAAGGACGAACCTGAACTCGCTGCAGGTGCGGATCTTCAAGAATTATGTGCAATCTCACTACCAAATACGCGTAACCCCGTAGTCCGAGAGTCGTGCGTCGTAACTGAGCAACTGCATTTTCTCTACAATGGCTTGTGCGACCAACACCCGGTTAAAGGGATCTCTGTGATGAAACGGCAGCCTTACCAATTCCGCACAGTGGGATATCTCAACAGGTAACCAGTGAATGGTATTGGCCGCCATTTCACCTCGGATGACATCCAGCCAATCGGGTTCAAGACGGAGTTTTCCGAGACTCATTTTGATGCATATCTCCCAGAAACCGGCAGCACTGAAAAACAGGTCGTTTTCCTGATCCAGAAAAGCGTCCTTTGCTTTTGGGCTGAGTCTTTTGTCGTTCGTGATGAGCCAGAGCAAGGCATGGGTGTCCAATAGGGTCTTCATGTCATGTAATCCCGAAAGTCGTCCAGCGGTTCGTCGAAATCATCCGACATGGAGAGAATCAGACCCTTTGCATTTCCGATTCTTCTACCGCTTCGCATTTCCGGCAGAACATCCAGTCGAACGACTGGCCGGTTATCCCTGGCAATGATCACTTCATTTCCATTGAGGGCCTCTTGAATCAGTTTCGACAAGTGGGTTTTGGCTTCGTGAACATTCACCTGAATTCTTCCCATGAATTCCCCCTGTAACCGATTTTCCAGGTTAGTCATAATGCTTGACTAACCCAAGATTGTCAATAACAAATAAGGTGATTTTCCGGTTCATGGGCCGCGCAGTCGTTGGGAAGCTAAACCTGTTGGCACCGGACGGGTTGGGCAGGGGCTATCCGTCCATTGGGAATAGCAGAGAAATGGCATTGTGTTGCTCAGGTTGTTTTTGCGGAAGGTTTTCCGCGTCGCCCCACCAGAATGAGACCTGCCGATATCAGAAACAGAGCCAGCACCATCAGTCCCCACTCCGACACGGTGGGAATGGGCGCCGACCCTTGTCCCAAGGCAAAAACAAGCGTTGACAGATCGCTAACGGTCGGGGTGGTGACGCCGGTCATGGTCACTTCGATGCAGCCGTTTTGGTAGGCCTGCTGTGAACAGCCAATCCAGGCGGAACCGTTCCAGTAATAGACCATATCCCTTGATTCCGCGGGACAAAACCGAAGGGTGATGCGACTGAGGTCCGAAGGGTCTGTTACATCCACAAACCACCAGCCGGCCACTCCATTAAGGGCCGAGGTGCCTGCTGGCTGTGTTCCATACCGTCCGGTGGTGACCATGTGAGTGCCGGTGCATTTTAGCGTAATGTCCCCCAAACCTCCGGCCGTATCCGTCTCATGGATTGTTGCCGAACCATTGACTTCTTTTGCGGCCGCATCCCCCAACACACCTGCCACCGGACCGTGAAACCCCCTGCCGCCTGAAGTGCTGATCTCTTCCAGCTTGTAATACCACACCTGGGGCGGGGCAACGGCGGTATCATTCCAGTTGTAGGTGGCGCCGCTGGTGGGACTCCCTTCCGCCGGGATAAGGGATGACGTCAGCCTTTGGTAGGTGCCGTTCCGGGTCCCGCTCCGCCACAGGTGAAAACCGGCGGTGTCGATTTCGGAAGCGGTCTCCCACGTGATGCCCATGGATTTGCCAACCTCCCTGGCGTCAAAGGATACTAACACCACAAGGGTTGAACCGGTGCGTTCGTAGGCACCGATGTCGCAACATGTTACACCGGAACAATCCCCGGTACCGAGTCCGGAATTATAAGGCCGACTCACTCCCCGCTGGTCCACGTTGTAGGGGGGTGAAAAACCGCATTTCCCTTCCATCTCGGTAATGACATCAATGGCGGGACTGTCGGTATCATTGCAGCCGTTGTCAGTGCCGTCCGATTCCTTGCACAGAAGGATGGTCTGCGTGTCGCCGCCGTAATCGGAAAGGTTTCCCAATTGCGGATCTTGCCCTTCGATATTGTGATCCGTGAATTCTGTGAGTGTATAGTCGCTGCTGCTGTGTATGAGGTTGTAGTCATCGGACCGGAAATTGCCCTTCAAGTCAGGGCCTGCGGTTCCCGCGGTATTATCGCCAA
The DNA here is from genome assembly GCA_028278625.1 of Thermodesulfobacteriota bacterium. The sequence continues at coordinate 3,042 of JANQDY010000277.1, read as the reverse complement.
AAACGGAGTTTTTGATCCAAGGACCGTAATCCGTTGCGGCATTTGAAAAAAAGCCGCCGCCGTCATCTTCGGCCACATTGTTGGCAATAGTGCAATTTGTCACGTAGAACCCGTTTGCCCCCCACAGACCACCGCCGTCGCCGGCCCCGTCAGTTCCCCCTTCACCCCTCAATGCCTCATTTCCGCTGATGGTGATGTTCTGGAGATCGAGATCTCCGTCCCCCTCTTGATAGATGCCGCCCCCCTTGGCGGAGCCGGCAATGAGGATAATGTCATCCCCCCCCTGAGCCGTGTTGCCGCTGATGGTGCTTTTTGAAATCTCGAAGGTATCACCGGTGTTATTAAAAATACCGCCGCCATGGGCATTACCCCCATTGCCGCTAAAACCCGCAATGTCAAAACCGCCCAACGCCTCGTTTCCGCTGAAAGTGGCTTCGGATACTTGCACTGTCCCGTCATTATAAACGCCGCCACCGTAGGCACTTCCACCTGAAGCCGTGTTAATCCATGCATCGCCGCCGTCAGCGTCATTGTTTGTGACACTTCCGCGCGTTATGGTAAGGGTATTACCGGAAGCATTGTAAATGCCGCCCCCATAGGCACTCCCCGCAGTGCTCACATTGAGAACCTCGTCGCCACCCGTCGCGGTATTGCCGGTAACCGTCGAATCGGTCAGATTGGCGGTCCCGTTGCTGTAGATGCCGCCCCCGTAGGCATGCCCACCGTCAGCACTAGCGATGCTGTCTCCGCCGGTGGCACTGTTACTGCTGACGGTCACATTGGTCATGGTAAGAGAACTTGCACTGTAAATGCCGCCCCCATAGGCATAGGCCTTATCGTCTGCCACCGCCTGACAGTTGCTGACCGTCATGTCCGTAAGGGTCAGGGTGCCCGCGCTGTAAATGCCGCCCCCCTGGGCCGGATCCCCCGTGACTTTGCCGTAACGGACCGTCATATCCTTAATGGTGACCGTTGTGCTTGCGCTGATCTCAAACACCCTGTCGGAGGCGGACCCCTCGCTGGCAGCGGCCTGCAGGGTGGTAGAACCGGACCCCTGGCCCTGTATGGTGAGGTTCTTGTTCACGGTGATGCCCGCTTCGGTGTATTCGCCAATATATTGCACGTCGATAAGGTCGTCCGCACTGGCATTCGTAATGGCGTTTTGAACCGTGGAATAATTGCATCCCGATGAACATACGGTAATGGTAGCGGCGGCTGCCTCTGAAACGGGATTGCAGATCACCCAGGCGAAAAAGCACAAAAGGAAATTTCTTACAAAACTCCGGTGGGTTCTGTGTTTTCCGATGATTTTTTCCCAAGCTTCCATTGCAATCTCCAAAGATGGCTGACGGACGCGCCACTTGCGGTCCCGGCAAATGGATAGGATGTTCCAAGGTAGCCCATCCCTTCACCCGCGGAATGCTGGAACCATCGTGATAAAGCGTGTGCGTTCCCATGTTAACGGACGATCGACCGGGATTATGTCGAAATAGTGATGGGAAGTCAAGATGGAAGGCCCTTTTGTTCCGGTTTGTTCAGGCCGCATTGGCGGATCAACCGTTGAAGGGAGGTCCTTCGCATGCCCATGGTTTTGGCAGCCTTTGTAACGTTGCCGCCGTGCTCAATGAGTGTGCGGGTGAGGTACTGGCGGGTGAAATTCCGCACCACCTGGCGCCGCAGGTCCTGAAAACTCACACCTTTCTGAAAGGGTGTGAAAAGACCTGATGCGGATGGGCCCTGCTCCTCCCTTGACGGAAAAATGTCCTTACGGGCAATGACACCTTTTTCCGCCATCACCACTGCCCGCTGTATGGCGTTTTCCAGCTCCCGGACATTGCCCGGCCAGTCGTATTCGGTCATCTCTTCCAGGATCTCCCCCGGCAGGGTCACTCCCTCAAGATTGAGCCGCGCCGCATACCACTTCATGAAATGGTCCACCAGAAGGGGGATGTCCTGATGCCGCTCCCGCAGTGCCGGCATGGTGAGTGATACAACGTTTAACCGATAAAAGAGGTCTTCCCTGAACTCGCCCTGTGCCACCAGGTCATCCAAACGTCGATTGGTGGCGGCAATGATCCGCGTATTCAAACGAACCGGTTCTGAGGAGCCCATCTTTGTGACGGATCTTTCCTGAACGGCCCGAAGGAGCTTCCCTTGCAGGTCCAGAGGGATTTCGCCGATTTCATCCAGAAAAAGGGTGCCGCGGTCGGCCTTTTCAATATACCCCTTCCGATGGGCATGGGCGCCGGTAAAAGCGCCTTTCACATGCCCGAAAAGCTCACTCTCCAATATGTTTCCGGAAAGGGCCGCACAGTCGGCCACGATGAACGGCTGAGCTTCCCGCCTGCTGCGGGCGTGGATGGCCCTGGCGGCCAACTCCTTGCCCGTACCGCTCTCTCCCTGAATTAAAATGTTGCAGTCCACGGGGGCCACTTTTTCAATCGTGCGGAAAACCCGGCTCATGGCTTCCGAATTGCCGAACACCAGCGGTTGTTCATGGCGCTTCTTCAACTGATTGCGGAGTTCCTTGATCTCCTGCTGCAGGGATTTTATTTCAACCACCTTGTTGACCAGATGGAGCAGCTCATCCATTTCAAAGGGCTTTGAAAGGTAGTCGTAAGCCCCCATCTTCATGGCTTTTACCGCTGTTTCCACGGTGGCATATCCGGTCATGATAATGACCTCCACCTCCGGCTGCCGGGCCTTGGCCTTTTCCATGAACTGAATGCCGTCCATCCCGGGCATCCGAATATCAACCAGGAGCAAATCGAACCAGGCGCTCTCCTTTTCCATGAGCGCCATTGCGGCGGATGACCCGGATGCACCGATGACATGGTACCCCTGCCGGGACAGGAGACGAACACACCGCTTGCGGATGGAGTCTTCATCATCCACCACAAGGATGCGAAAGCTATTGGTCATGATCGGTTACCCCCCAAGGACTTCTCGGACATGGGAAGCAAAACGTGAAAAACAGCGCCGGACCCCCTTTTCGGTTCTCACATGTAAGCCGCCCCCCCTGCTCCTCCACGATCCGCCGAC
>JANQDY010000189.1 GCA_028278625.1 Thermodesulfobacteriota bacterium | reverse complement strand
TGACGTACAAGCCTCAATGACCAGTTAGGGCAAGAGGGAAAAGCTGATCGTAAAAGGGTTGACATTCGGATAATAGAGGGCGAAGCTGATCGGGACAGCGGTTCTCAGATCCATGGTGTTTCCGGTCATGTGTTTAACGGCCCTGTCCAAATTGTGGGATACCGTCAGGATGCTGTTTCGAACCGACACTTCCATGTGGTCTTTGTTCCCATAGGCCAATATGTCTCTGATGTCTTCGATCCGTTTGAAAAAATCCGGATCATTCGTGACCTCCGAAAGCACCTGTTCCAATTCCGTTAGAATGACGGCCACATCTAGATTTTTTCTGAAAAAAACCGTGATGGATTTCGAATGGGGGTTGAGTTCAGCCTTTTTGATGGCCTGCACTTCTTTCAGACCGGCTTCCAGCACAAAAAAGAAGACCTTTGGGTCGAGTTGCGATTCAATCTTAATCCTTGCCCTGCCGGGAATGGAATGGACAACCTTCAGCCTGACTTTTATGTTCTTCATTTTCCTCACTTCGATCAAAGGAATTTCACCGTTGGATTGACAATAATGGCACGCCGCAAAAGGAACCTAAAGGGTTGACGGCCTCGGAAGGCAAAAGGGATTAATCCATATGCACTTCTCTTTCCGCCTCTTTCTCCCTTTCGTACTCGGCCTTGCTTTCGGCAAAGAGGTCCTTGAGTTTTTCAAAGGCCTCGCCCAAAACCGACAGCAGATAATCCCTGATCACCAGAAACATCCTCATAAGCAATTTGAGGATCGGTTTTTTTGGCGCAAATTTCATTCCGATGAGGACAATCAATCCTCCAATAATACCTGCAAAAATCAATTCCATAAAATGTTATCTCCTTACTTCTGACCCAACACCCTTCACCGATATCCCGCTTATTCCTTGCGCCGGTTTGAAGGCGGTATTCCAAGTATCTCTCGATACTTTGCAACCGTTCGCCGAGCGATGCCCATTTTTTCCGCTTTCAGCATTTCCGAGATCCTGCCATCGCTGATGGGCTTTTGGGGATCTTCATTTTCGATAATCTGGCGAATCCTCTCCTGAACATCGGGTGTTACGGCGGGTTTGAAATACGCCGGGTCCTTAGCGGGCCCTTTCTGAGGTTTTGCCGCGGCCTTTTTCCGTGTCGGTGCTTTTTGGGTTGCTTTGGCAGGAGCCTTCTTGGCATCGGTTGAAGCCGGAGCCTTTGGTTCCGACTGATGGGGTTTTTCGAGCAAGGCCAGAAGATCTTCGGTTTCAAGGCGCACCGGGTCATATGATACAACCACGTTGTTGCAGGCGGTATTGATTCGAAAATCGGTAATGCCGTCATGTTCTGACAACGATTCCTTTAAATGTCGGCAATAGGTTTCAGACCCAAGTGCGGGCATCCTGATTCGCATCCTTCCCGGAAGCTGATGTGCTATTTCCATTTTTCCCCCATATATCTTGTTGGTAATGCTTTGGCGCCATTAAAATACTGAACGCACCAGCGGGTGAAAATGTACAATAAGCGGTGTTTCGACGTTTCCAAAATTGTTGCTTTTATCAAAATCAAAGCACCCGAAAGCAGGAAGACGGAACGCTAGCGTCAGGGCGTCAAGCCTGTTTTCGGGTGGCAAAAGTCCCGTAATATCGGGATATTATCAGTCTGAATTAGGCAGCGGCTTCGGCCTTTGCAACCTGTGCGGCTTCATATTCCGCTTTGCTCTCGGCCACGAGATCTTTTGCCGAATCGAGGGCCGATGCGCCGCCTGAAGCGACGGCGCCTGAAAGGGCATAACCCGTTTTAATGACTTTCTTGGCCGCCCCACGAAGAATTTTCGTTTTGGTGACCACCGCAACCACGACAATGCCGCCCAGTACTCCTAATGCAATCTCTTCCATTACTGCTCCTCCTTATTGGAAATGTTTCCCTTGGTTAACCCAAATTGTTGATGGATTTTACTGCCCTAATCACAACCGCAAAAACCATGCGCCTGCGCATCAAATGTAACCCTCTCCATGTACTGATTAAGCATATCATTGCTGATCTTGTTTATGCAAGTCCACCTCGGCCTGTGCCGCTTTTTCAGCCTCAAGTTCCATTTTGCTTTCGGCTACCAGGTCTCGAAAGTCTTCCACGAGTTCAGAGGCACAAAATTTCATTCTTCCGATGATTCCCTGATCCACCTTGCCGGCCGATTCCGCCACCGAGGACATCCGTTTGCTTCTTTTGGCCATCAGTACAATAACGCCACCCAGCATCCCCCAGAAAAAAGCCCCCATATTCAATTCCTCCCTATTGATTACATCTAATGGATTGTGCTTGTTTCGGCCTGATATGCATTTTGATCCTGTTCGGGCGTCAGTGGGGCCCGGACCGCCTCAGTCGCCACGCGCGGGCCGCCTGAAAGTTGCAGTTTTCCGATCTTGTGTTTTATGACAGGCCCTTCAGGTTTTCTTCGTGAGCCGCTCAGTTTCATTTTAATCATCGGTTTCATGCCGTTGACACAGGCAACCACCGCCGAACCGTTGCTGATTAATGTGGTGATGACCGGAGATACCAAGCCGATGGCGGCCAGAGCATAGGCAACCACATTGAAACTTCCCACGATCCAGTAGCTTTCCTTAATGAGACGGATGGTGTTCCGGCTGATCTCAAAGGCTTTTGGAATGTTCATGAGGTTTTCGTTCAGCAGAATAACACCGGCCGTCTCCTTGGCGATATCCGCACCGCCTTTGACCGAGAAACCGATGTCAGCATAGGAGAGTGCCACGGAATCGTTAATGCCATCTCCCACAAATGCGACCGTGTGACCCTGCTCCTTGAGTTCCCGCACCACTTCCGCTTTCTGCTCCGGCAGCATTTCCGCCACGCATCTGTCAATGCCCAAGGATTCGGCAACAGGTTCCGCCACCTGCTTTACATCTCCGGTGAGCATGACCACTTGCTTGACGCCCACGCGGTGAAGTTCATCGATCATCTGTTTGGATTCCTGGCGAATCTGGTCTCTGAAAGAGATCAGGCCGCCGAATTCATTGTCGATGGCAACGTACAGGCACGCCTTTCCCGAGTCTACCATCTTATCCCTGGTTTCAAGCACGCTTGGGTCAACCTCAACGTTGTTTTCCCGCATGAGCCGAAGGCTTCCCACAAGGGTTTCCTTGCCTTGAATATCCGCCCACACACCACGGCCCACGACATATTTAACGCCTTTTCGCTCCTTCAGCGGAATTTCATGAACCTGGGCATGGCGGACCACTGCTTCGGCAATGGGGTGGGTCATCTGCAATTCGGCGGTGGCGGCGTAAGAGAGGAGTTCCGAATTCCCGTAGCCGTTAAAGGAAATGAGATCTTCCACGTGAATGACACCCGTGGTAAGGGTGCCGGTTTTGTCGAATATGATGGTGTCCGTGTGGCACAGCTTCTCCAGATAGCTGCCGCCCTTTATGAGTATGCCGTTTGAAGCGGAAGTAATCATGGAAGAGAGTACCGCGGTGGGTGCGGAAACCCTGACGCCGGTCCCGAAATCGACTGTCAGAAGGGCTGCCAGCTGGGCCAGGTTCATGGTGCCCGCGAACAGAAGGCCCGTTGTCAAAAGCGACGGTGCCACCAGTCGGTCGGCGAATTTTTCCGCATGGTTCTGAATCCTGGTTTCATAAAGGGGGGCTTCTTCCACAAGACGCACCACCTGGGCCACCTTGGTGCGTTCACCGATTCGGGTGGCTTTGGCATAGGCGCTTCCGTCCCGGATCACCGTCGAAGCGAAAACATCATCGCCGGCTTCTTTGTGAATGGGCATGGACTCACCGGTCAGAACCTGCTGATCGACAATCAGTTCTCCCTCGATCACTTCACCGTCCACGGGAATAAGATCACCGGTATTGAGAACCACCACGTCGCCTTCAACAATATCTTTCACTTTTATCTGGATTTCAACGCCTTCGCGCAATACCCAGGCATGGTTATCCTGGAAATCCAAAAGTTTACGGATGGTTCGCTGGGAGCTGGCGGCGGTGAGATCCCGAATGTAGTCGCCCAGATGAATGAGCATGACCATGAGGGAAGCGTTGATCACGTCACCGGTCATCATGCCGACGCTGAGTGCCATGGCATCCAGAAAATCCACATTCAATCGCCGTTCGTAACGGATGCAGCGGTAAGCTCTTTTGTAGATGGGAAGGCAGATGTAGAACAGGAAAGGGTATACAATGGCAAGTGCCAGGACGGGAACACCCGTCAGCATCAGACTCAATCCCACGGCGCCGGCGGCTTTTCTGAGATAGGAAAGTGATACCTCGTGTTCCTCGCGAACCTTCGGTGGCACTTCCGGTAACGTCTGATTCAGCTCTCCGATGGTGAGCCCTTCAATGGTTTTGAGAATCTTATCTTTCCTGATTCTCGGGAAATCGTATTGGATCGTCAGGCTCCCGCAACGGTAATTGGACGCAACCTTTTTGACGGCGTCAATGGCTTTCACGTGGTATTCCAGAGAGCGGATGAGATCTTTTCGATGGGACAAGATGGGGATGATGATACGAAACCGGCCGCGGATGGCATGCTTGATACGATATGATAGTTTTCGGTGCAACGGATCAGATTGATCCTTACCCGGAGCGGGTTTATGGCCAATGATCTCAAGATCAACCCGCATGGGATTGGGACTGGGCATTTCCGGACCGGAATCGTCTGCCAACATAAAAAACCTCCTCTATGGAAAACCAACCAACGCTAAAGGCTTTATCAAATACAATACCGGCCAAAGCTCAGATCGAAAGTACGGGACCATATGAACCAGTGAACTTTAAAACATATGGCATCGGCATTGTCAAAAAAAAAGTACATTTGATAACTACAAAATAAAATCATAGGTCGTGGTGTCATCAGGTCAAGAACAAAAGGGGGTCTTACAGAACTCTAATGGAATGCTAACTTGACACCGGTTAAGCGACGACCATAATTCTGAGGCATTCTGATTGTGCGCGGTGGTTACCTGGCGTTTCGGAGCGATGCGTTGCCGCTACTTCAGCGTTGTTTCTTTCATTAGGCAGGCTGCCATTTCCCGTTCGGTAACAACACCCAGAACGTCTTGAATTCCCGACAGCTTCCCGTCTGCGGTCACCAGGGCAAATGCGGATTCTGCTGATCCCATTTTCCGAATGAGGTCATTTGCCGGGTCTTGTGCAGCCGCCAAAATGGGCTCTGCCCGGACCATCGCTTCGGCCGGGTTTCCCGATGTACTTGAGGGTACATAGCCCAAAATGGAATCGCCGGAAGTGACGACGGCGGTTTTGGGCAATGGGTCGGTCAGCTTTTCCCTGCCAATGCACTCAAAGGTTGTTGTCATGATATCTTTTACCTTCAGTGATTCGGACATGGCCGCCTGCAGGCCTTCAGGGACAATGTGCCCCCTTCGAAGCAGCTTCAGCGTGTAGATACTGCCGGGTGAAAGCCATTTGCGGATGCCGTAGGCGAAGCCTGATGTAATCATGATGGGGAGGACCACGTTGGCATCCTGGGTCATCTCAAGTATCATGACGGTACCGGTGATGATGGCGCCGGTAGAAGCTCCAACGCCTGCCGCCATGCCCGCGATGGCAAAGGCTACCGGGTGAGCACCCACGCCGGGCAGGAGGTTCGCAAAAATGACGCCCGTGAAAGCCCCAAAGGTGGCGCCCATGAAAAGGGAAGGGGAGAAAACGCCGCCAGAGCCTCCGGAGCCGAGTGTGAGGCAGGTGGCGATGAACTTTAAAAAGAAGAGAAGGAGCAGCAGCCAGGGATTTAAAAGTGTCGTTCGTAAGATGTCCATGATGGTGGCGTATCCGACCCCCTGAATGTAGTAATATCCCGTGTGGCGCATGACCAGCCAGAGCATTATGCCGACAACGCACATGGCGGAGAGGTGTCGGGAATAGCTATTTCCCGGCATGGCGTCAAAGCGGTCCTCGGCCCAGTAGATGCCCCTGACAAAAAGGACCGAGACAAAACCCATGATGATGCCGAAAGGTACAAACAGAAGCAGACTGAAGCCGGATGACAAATGCAGATCCAGATGGGTGATCGGTGCGAAATAGAATGACGGTTCAACGCCAAGAAGCGCCCTCCCGATATAGGTGGCGGTTACCGTGGCAATGGTGACGGGCAGAATATTAGCGGCGTTGACGGATATCAGAAGTAATTCAATGCCGAAGGCGAGCCCTCCCAGGGGTGCGTTAAAAGTGGCGGCAATGCCGCCGCCGGCACCAGCTGCGATCAGGGTCACGGTCTGCCGGGCGGGGAGTTTCAGGATCTGGCCAAGGGTCGATCCGAAGGACGCACCGATCTGAATAATGGGTCCTTCCCGCCCCACGGAACCGCCGCTGCCGATGCAAACGGCCGATGCCACGGCCTTGATCAGCCCAACAACGGGCCTGATCTTGGCGTCACTATAGTGAACGGCGTCCATGACCTCCGGAACACCGTGCCCTTTGGCTTCCGGCGCGAAGGTCCTTACCAGCCACGCGACCATGAGTGCACCGACGACTGGAACAAGAATTACCCCGGGTCCCCAGGGGTTTTGCGGCGTATGCAAATTGGCGTCATAGTAAAACTGGAACTTGCCCAAAAAAAGGATGTTATGGAAAAGGCCGATGAGCATTCGAAAGGCCCAGGCGCCGATGCCGGCAATGATGCCCACCGAAAATGATAGGATACACATGAAAGGGAGGTTGCGGGGAATCCAAAACGGTTCCGGCATATTCCTTTGTCTTGTGTCAGAAGTCATTTGAACGATTGCGCAGCACCCATCTCAGGGGCGAAGAAGAACAATACCGCGATAATGGTGTAAAGGACCAGCATCTGCATTCCATTGAGCCAGTTGGATTTTCCGTCAAGACAGATCTGGGTTGTCAGTATCACCGCACCGGCCACTGCGACGATTTCATGGAAACCGAAATGGAGATTGATGGGATGACCGAAAATGTAGGACGCAAAAACAAGGAGCGGCACCACCAGCAGGGCCACCTGAGAACTGGCGTTGACGGCCACCTCGATACAGAGATTCATTTTGTTCTTCATGGCCATGCGAACGGCTGTGGTTTGGGCGGCCACATTGCCGATAATGGCGATGACAACGACGCCCATGAAGAGATGCGTCAGGCCGAAAACCTTTTCGACGACGTTGATGGATCCGGCCACGTAATCTGAAATCACGGCAATCAGGAAACTGGATATGCCTAAGACGATACCGGCCTTCTTCTTGCTCCACGGTTTACCGATTTGAGCCTCTTCCCTGTCTGATGCCTCCTCCTCGTCTTTTTCCTTGCTAAAAAGCGTGTAGATGAGGCTCCCCACATAGCTCAACAGCAGCATGATGGCGATCAAAAGGCTGATGGCCATTGTCTCATCGTGAGTAAAGCCGTCTGCCGCCTCCATTGCCACCTCCTGATATACCGTGGGAATGAAGAGCGCCATGGACGCAATAATGAGACCCGTGGAAAAATCGCTGACCCTGGATACGGAAAAGCGTTGAACGCCGTTTTTGAGCCCGCCGGCCAGCATGGCATGTCCCAAAACGAACAGAAGGTTGCCGATGATGGCGCCGGTCATGGCGGCTTTCACCAGATCACCCAGGCCATGGTACAGGGCCACGGTCCCGAAAATGATTTCGGGCAGGTTGCTGAAAGACGCATTCAGCAGACCGCCGATTTTGGCCCCGATACTGGCTGCCAGATGTTCCGTGGCGGTACTGATGAGGCTGGACAAGACCACCATGGCCAGGCAGGAACAGACGAAAAGGGCGATGTCATTTTTCAGCGCCGGTACGTAATTGATGAGGATCGATATGGGAATGAATACGGTCAGCCAGTATATGTTGGGTTTCATCATCTTTTCCATATCTGTCCCGTTCCACAAAGACGCTGATTAAGGAAGTGTTGCAGGCTGATTTCTAAATATCCGTGTTGACCCTCATGATTTTGCTCCCGCGGGAGAAACTTCTGCCTGCGGTAGCGTCTTGTTGAGCTTTTCATTAAACCAGTCATTCAGCCGTTTTGCCCATTCACGCTCTTTTGCCAGCATGCCGAGACCGATGGGGATGATAACGAGTCCGGGACCTGGCAGCGGCAGCATGATGGTCCCGAGCGTCAGTGTGCCCAATCCAATAACCAGTCTGAGATGCCGGTTATTGGGATTGTTGGCCGCTTCATCCGATTCGTTCTCTCCCATCAGCATGCAGAGGGTTTTGCTGGAGCCCGAGGCGATGCGTTCATTGATATAGTCCCCCAGGTATATGAGCAGGGCCATGACGGCGGTCACCACAAGGTTATCCGCCAGCAACCCGAGGGTCATGGCAAAAGCGTTGAGCAGATCAAGGTCAAAACGACGGTTTTTGAAAGCAGTCTCGTAGGCCCGTTGATAAATGGGAATGGAGATGAACACAATCATGACATAGAGAAGGATTCTCAAAGGAAAAAGAGTGTCTGAAAATATGACCGTCAGAATCACCGTGGCGACGGCCCAGCGAAGGCGGGAGCGGGTTTTTCCGGAAATACCTTTCTTTCGGGTGATTGTCCGGTTTCCTATGTCCATCAGATCAGAGACGCGGGTACATGCGAGGTCTTCAAGAATAACTTTCTCTTTCGTGATTTTCGGATCGTAGTGAATCGTGAAACTGCCGCAATGATGATTTGATGAGACTTTTCGTACTCCTCTGAGGGAGGCGAGTCTCTGCTTCTCACAAAGCGACAGATCTTTTGAATGGGTAAGGGAAGGAATTCTAATGCGAAGCCTGCCACTTAGGGAATGGGCCACTTGATAGGAAATGGGTGATTTCAAGAGTGTTTCGTTGGTGATGTCGATGGTTTGAAAGCCAGTTGAGGGACGTTGCATGCGATCTCCTTTGTAGCTCATCTATAATCCACAATGAAAGCATTTCAAGGAATCGTAAAGGTCAGGTTAGGTGTAGGTTAAAATACCATTTTTAAATAATTATTCTTAAATGGCGCTTATGTCAAGGCGTTTTGCCGATTCGACGGAGGAGGGGGGGGTGAAAGCCTCTGCCCGGGCCCTGGGACATCAAGGAAATTTGAGCGTAAAATCCCTGTAGCACCTGCCGTCGGTGTGCATCATGCAGACATCGACCCTGGGGCTCACGTCATAACGGATGCCCAAACCGTCGAACCATCCTTCAATTCGCTCAAAAATACCGCATTCATATTGCTCAATGACGCCCATCTTCTTTATGCCTTCATGGGCGAAGCATTCAGCCATTTCAAAACGGCAGACATTTTCAGACGGAAAGGTGTAACCGAATTTCATGAAATCCGCTTTGACGATACGATAGGTTTTTTCCAAAAATCCCTTTAGCTGCTCAAAGGTCTCGATTCTCTCGACGTCAAACTTCTTTTTGATCCGTTTGACCTCTACCATGGCCATGGATCTCACGGCCGCCCGGTTTATTTTGTTTGTCTTATGAATGCCGCATTCCATAAGGGAATGGTAAAACCACATGGCGTCATGGGTCATCCAGTTCTTGATGATCAGGTCCTTCAACTCTTTGTCCTTAAACGATTCCATTTATCGCGTCTCCTCTTTAGCAGTCAGAAGCATTCTACCCTTTCTTCCTAGACGTTTCTCGTTACCATTTGTGACATCATTTTATATCTTTTACTCAAAAACTTAACACATTGCCTGTGTGTTAGGGAGCACACAAACGCTTGATCCTCTTGACATGGGAATGGTGAAAGATTAAGGTTCTGAAACATGTCCTTCATGATGTGAGAAAAATGGAAAAAGGCAAATACAAAATCAAAGTCCTTAAAAAAGCGTTTGATATCCTGGATCTTTTCGACGAAAGGGGTAAGGAACTGACAGTTACGGAAGTCCATGAATCCCTGGATATGAACAAAGCGTCCGCTTTTCGTATCCTGAAGAATCTTGAAGACGCCGGTTATGTGGAAAGGGAGCCTCTGACACATAAGTACTATTTGGGTTCGAAAATCTACAATCTTGGGCTGTTGGCCGAACCCCACACGACCATCAAAAGGATCACAAGGCCCTTTTTAGAAGAATTGAATGAAGAGTGCCAGGAAACAGTCCATTTGGCCGTTCTCCATCAAGGAGAAGCGCTCTATCTCGATAAGATTGAGGGGAAGAAAACCATACGGGTCATATCAAGCATCGGTTCAAAATTGCCATGCCACTGCTCGGGTGTTGGCAAAGTCCTCTTGGCCGACCTTTCTGAAGACGAAGTCGAGAAGATCGTCCGGGAAAAGGGCCTGCCGCAGTTCACGGATAAAACCATTAAAGACCTGGACCGTTTAAAGGCCGAATTGGCCAAGATCAGGCAGCAAGGCTATGCCATCGACAATGAGGAGATCGAAAGAGGGTTGAAATGCGCGGCGGCTCTTTTGACCAATTCAGAAGGGAAGGGACTGGCCTCAATCAGCATATCGGTTCCCAGTGAACGTTTTAACAAGGAATCCGACGCATACATTTCCGCGGTAAGGAAAACGGCCGCAAGAATATCAAGGGCCATTCACCAAAAGGGCGTCACGGAAGTGCTTTAGGGTTCGTAACAATTGCCTCCTGCCGGGGCAGAGTTAAAAAAAGCCGGCGTATCTTTGCAAAGAATACGCCGGCGTTTTTGGTTGCATTGCCGCTAAAAAGGCCATTCCCGATATTCGTTCTGAACTGAAACCCACTTTACCGTCGTAAAATCGTCAATCGCCCATTCTACGCCGCAATACCTGCCAAGACCGGAGTTTTTCTCCCCGCCGAACGGCGTGCCGGGGTCAACATTGACGGTTTGGTCATTTACATGAATCATGCCGGTTTCGATTTGTTCCGCAACGCGAATTCCCCGCTCAAGGGAGCCGGAAAACACGGCGCCGCTCAGTCCAAAATCGCTGTCATTGGCAATCTCAATGGCCTCTTCCTCATTGTCCACCGGCAGGATCGCGGCAACGGGACCAAAAAGCTCCGTTTGGGCGATTGCCATGTCATTGGTCACATCGACGACAATGGATGGCCACATGAGATTTCCTTCAACTTTCCCGCGCAATATGACCGTTGCGCCTTCGCTGGCGCAATCGTCCAATAATTTTTCCAGCTTGTCCACCGGCTCTCGGGTGATCATCGGTCCAATGATTGTATCCGGATCTGAGGGATCCCCCACTTTAACCCTTTTGGTAACTTCCTTAAACCGTTGAACGAATTCCGTATAGACCTTTCGGTCAACGATAATACGGTTTGTCGCGATACAAATCTGGCCTTGGTGGAAGTATCTGCCAAATGCCGCCGCAGAAACAGCTTGGTCGACGTCGGCATCATCAAGAACAATGAGTGCATTGTTTCCACCCAGTTCCAATGCCGCTTTCTTCAGGTTTTTTCCGGCGATTTCACCGATGCGCTTTCCCACTTCCGTGGACCCGGTAAAGGAAATAACGCTTGGGATGGGATGTTCAACCATATAGTCGCCGATTTCTCCAGGAGATGCCACCACCACGTTCAAGACCCCCTTGGGAAGGCCCGCATCCTCAAAAATCTTGGCGATCACGAGTCCGCCTGTGATAGGGGTAAGGGATGCAGCTTTCAGCACGACGCTATTTCCTGCCGCCAAAGCGGCTGCTATGCCGCGAACACTCAAATAGAGGGGCCAATTCCACGGCGAGATCATTCCCATGACACCGATCGGAACACGGTAAACTCTGTTCTCCTTCCCCGGCACGTTAGAAGGGAACATATTCGCATTCATCATCAAGGGGTATTTCATTGCTTCCTTTATGTCCGAAATGGCGCAATCCACCTCAACACCAGCCTTGATGCGTGAGCTCCCGGTTTCTTCTATTAGCAGGTTTACAAGATCCTCTTTTCGTTCAGCAAAGAGTGCCGCCGCTCTTTCCATGAGGTCAATTTTTTCGTAAGCGAGGACATCCGCCCAGTCTTTTTGCCGTTGTTTCGCTATGTTGTAGGCATCATCAATATCCTGTTTGTCTGCAAGTCTTATCTCGGCAAGCGCCTCACCGTTATACGGATTCCTGACCGTTAGAATCTCGTCGCTGGACCCTTGTTTCCATTCTCCCCCAATATACTGTTCGTTCCAAGATTCATATGTAACCGGTGCTTTTGACATGACGTGTACTCCTTCCAAGTTATCCATATTCCCCTATAATGACATATTCATCATCGGCAATGATCGGCATTAAAGAGCCGATATCTTTGACCCTTTTCCACTTGCACGTTCACGGTCCCATTTTTCCAAACCTCCTCTCATGGTTGTTTCTTTTACGTTCCAGTGTGATCGGAGCCGTATCATTTAACGCGGTTTCGCAACAAAGAAGATTGAGCTTTGTGGAGCACTAGGGCTTGTTTTTTTCCATTTCGTAAGCAACATCGATGATCATATCTTCCTGTCCGCCCACAACCTTTCTTCGGCCCAGCTCAACCAAAATATCCCTAACATCCACATTAAAACGCTTGGATGCCCGGTCTGCGTGAAGCATGAAACTGGAATAAACGCCTGCATACCCCAGCATTAATTTAGAAGAAGGGTCTTCGTCCATACTCGGCTTAATCGCTGATGCCAGCTCAGCGGCATCAATTGAACTGTAGAGGTCCAAACCACAATCCACCCCATACCTTTCCAGCACGGCGGCGACCATTTCAGTGGATGCATTGCCGCCGCCGGCCCCCATGGCGCATAGGGAACTGTCCGTAAAATCAGCGCCGCTGTCTACTGCGGCAAGGACGTTGGCCATCGCCAGACCCATGTTGTTGTGGGCATGAAAGCCGACTTTGCAGCCAATGGCGTCCTTCATGGCCTTGACCCTTGCCGCCACCTCATCAGGGAGCATATAACCGGCTGAATCAACGACATAAACGACATCTGCACCATAGCTTTCCATCAATCTGGCGTTCTCTATCATTACGTCTATTGGCGCCATATGGGCCATCATGAGGAAATTGATGCTTTCCATGCCGAATTCTTTGGTCAATCCAATATGCTGTTCAGCGATATCGGCTTCCGTAATATGGGTTGCGACTCTTGCAATTGAAACGCCGGCCGCCTTGGCAATTTTCAGGTCTTCCATGGTACCGATGCCCGGCAAGAGGAGTATGGCCAGTTTCGCGCGACAAAGGGTTTTTGAGACGGCATTTAAGTACTCATCATCCGGATGACGGGAAAACCCATATTGGATGCTTGATCCGCCCAAACCATCGCCATGACAGACTTCGATGGCATAAACGCCGGCCGCATCCAGTGCCTTGGCGATATTCTCCATCTGGCCAATTGTGAATTGATGTGAAACGGTGTGCATGCCGTCCCGCAATGTGGTGTCAATGATTTTTATCTGTCTCATCTAATGATGACTCCTTGTCAGTGAATAGATATGATCTGAGATTCGCTCGGCGACGCCGACTGCGGCGGAAGTCATAATATCCAGGTTGCCGGCGTATTTGGGCAGGAAATCACCCGCACCTTCCACTTCAACCATAACCGTAACCTGTTTCCCGTCTATGATTGGCGGTACTTTGAGCTTGTAACCGGGAACATAGGTTTGCACCACTGAAACCATGTCCGTCACGCTGGCGGTAATGGCGCCCGGATTACCTTCTTTCTCAAGCAGGCAATAAATCGTATCCCTCATCATGATCGGCGGTTCGGCAGGATTGAGAATAATGATGGCTTTTCCCTTCTTGGCCCCGCCGACCATTTCAACGCCTTTGGCGGTGGTCTCGGTAAATTCATCAATATTCTGGCGAGTACCGGGTCCGGCACTCCTGCTGGATATGGTGGCCACGATCTCCCCGTAGCCAACTGTCTGGACGCGGCTGACAGCGGCAACGATGGGTATGGTTGCCTGTCCACCGCAGGTGACGAGGTTAATGTTCTCCTCTTCCAGGTGGGTCTCCATATTGACCGCCGGTATGACATAGGGCCCCAGGGCTGCCGGTGTCAGATCAACCGCCATTTTTCCCGCCTTTTTCAGAAGGGGAGCGTGGGCCGTGTGCGGCTTTGCGCCGGTTGCATCAAAGACCAGTTGGATCTCAGCGTTTTCAAGAATGGGTCCGATTCCCTTGGCGGTGGTTTGGATTCCCAGATCTTTTGCCCTTCGCAAGCCTTCACTTTTGTCCATGATACCGGCCATCAGGGTCATCTCAAGTTTCTCGCTCCTCAAGACCTTGTACATGAGGTCGGAACCGATATTTCCCGGGCCGATAATCGCCACTTTAAGTTTATTTTCCACTATTTTCCTTTCCTTGGATTTATATAAAACAACACCCAACCTGTCCGACCCGATCGACATTCAGTTGTATGGAATCACCGGCTTGGATTGGCAAAGCAGCGGAAGCCGCACCCGAGAGGATGATCTCACCGGCCTTTAGGCCAATACCGAATTCTCCCATTTTGTTTGCCAGCCAGGTAACCGACTGAAGCGGATCGCCGAGAACATCCGCTCCGGCGCCAGTGCCTGCCAAGAGACCGTTTTTGACCAAAACGTATCCGACATATCGCAAGTCTATCTTGGAGATGGAAATCATTGATGATCCCAAAACGAAGTGGGAACTTGACGCGTTGTCGGCGATGGTATCTTGGATTTTGATGTTCCAGTCCGCGATGCGGCTGTCGATAATCTCCAATGCCGGCATGGCTCCGGCCACAGCGCTGGCCACTTCCGCTCTTGTCAGTCCCGGCCCCGAGAGATCTTTTTCCAGAACAAAAGCGATTTCACCCTCGATGCGGGGCTGAATAAAGAGACCCATGGCCATGCCTTCTCCCTGAAAAACGCTCATGTCATCAAGCAGGTGACCATAGTCGGGTTCATCCACACCTAACATCTTCTGCATGGCAGGGCTTGTGAGCCCGATTTTTTTTCCAACGATTCTGGCTCCGCCCGCGACGCGATGGCTTACCACATCAAGCTGAATTTTGTAGGCATTTTCCATGTCGAGTTGCGGGTAAATTTCTGTTGGAGGTGCAATGGGCTGTTTGTTTTCGGCAGCGTTTAACAGAGATTCGGATACACCGGACAATTGTTCTGTGGTCAACGTCATTTGTTTACTCTCCTCAATTTAAAAGTGATTGGCATGAACACTGGACGGGTTAAAATGACTAAACTTTTCACTCAATACCCGGCGCAGACCATCGGCAAGAGCCGCCTTACCCCATTTTTCCATTAGCGCCTTCCGAAGTACCGGCCACATCAGTTGTACTTCATCGTTTGGTCCGGGCAAGCACACGATGAGGGAATTTTGCGCCGAGCCGACACCGATTCGCACGCCTTCCTTGTCATGCCGTCCCGTCCCTTTTTTGAACTTCAGAACAACGGGAAGCAAAGCATTGGGATCCAGTTTCGCGAGTGCTTCCAGGGTCTTGTCTTTTCCTTCCGCGCCCACCCCGCCGGTGGTTATGATCAACCCAAAGGGGTCATCAACAGCCGTTCGAATGGAACGGAAGATTTTGGCGGTGTCATCGGGAAGGGGGGCGGATGTGCACACTTCGTATCCGGACGCTTCCAAATGATTTTTGAGAAAGGGCGTGTTCGTGTCCCGGATCAATTGATGGATGAGTTCCGTCCCGGTTGGGAAGATCATGGCCCTTTTGGAGATACGGTCAACAACGGCCCGGCCTAAAGACCGGGACCTCAGCAGAATGTCCGCTCCATCAACTGGCGACGCATTGATCAGGCCGAGAATTCCATCCGAATGGATGTCAGTGGCGGCTGTTACCAAAACGCCCGTAACTTCAGACAGCGCTGACAGCAAGGCTTCTCTTTTTGCAATAATATTCTCAGGCTTAACCGTGTGACGCATTACGTCAAATATCAGAAGGCCTTTTTGTGCATCGGTGACGGTGACGGTTTCGTCGGGCAGGCCAAGGGCACGGGCAACGGCTGATGCACATCGGCCCAGATCGGCGTTTGACAGATCCACGGGTTTGACTCGGATCTCTGTTTTGTTAAGAAGCCGGTATTCCATCACGAATATCCGGGAAATCAGTTTGAATGTCGAACCGCATTTGAAGACAGGGTGCGTCGACGATTCCGTAACCGATGTCGACTGCGTCTATATCTCTTCCAATGAGGCCAGCCAGATCGTCCGGTTTCAGATTTCCCGCAAAGGCGAGTTCAACCCGGTCTCGCAGCCGTGCCTTTCTCAATCCAACCGATACCATCTCGATGTCTTGGACCCTTCCCGTGTCCACCATAACGACGGCCGCCCCCTGTTGCGCTACCATCACGGCCTCTTCATCAATGGGACCGGTTTCTCCCCGGATTTGAATGACAATCGGTCGATTCAAGGGGTTTGCGGCTTTGAAAGCTTTTTTAAGGGAGCCAAAAATACGAACATAGTTTTTATCCAGATATACGAAAGGCTGGTGCGCCATGCGCACATCTATGCCCGCATCGGTGACGGCTTTTCGAATGGCCGGTTTTAGATCATGGGGCATTTTTTTGGTGGCCCCGCAAACCACGCGGAAATGTCCTGATGCGGTCTGTTTGGCAAGACTTGCAGCGCTTGCTATTCCGGAAGATTTGGCCAGTGCCCCCAGAATGGTCTCTTCCCCTTTAATAAGGGAAACAGGGTTTCCGGTCATGCGGCAAATAACCTCTCCCTTGCCGACAGTCTCGCCTACGCCCCTCAACGCTTGGAAGCTGAGTTGGAGACTTTCGGCCAATGCTTGGGCACGCTCAAGCCCGCTGATGATACCATCCGCTTCAGCGCTCACCACGGCACAATACGTCTTGTTGAAAATTCCGCAAAAAAGGTCCAAACGGAGGTCCCGTTCCTTTATCGGGGTAAAAGCATGGAGGTTGGCGCTTCGCATCATGCAACCCTCTGTAGGAGGCCCGGGTCAACGTCTCGTTGGGATAGCCACTTGGGGAGCAGCTCTTGGTCAACTCTGGCGCAAACGGTAGGAGCGATCTCCATGAGATCTTCCGCAAGAGATCGGCTCACATTCAGCCCACCGGATGCGCCGTCAAAAATGATGACCTTATCCGTACCCGACGTCTTTTTGGCGAAGCCCATTGCCCCATCCAGGCTGTCGGCCAGAAGTGCGTGTTTCATATAATTAAGATTCATTGGGTCGCGGTTAAAGAGTTCGGCCTGGGCCGAGCCCACCATGATGGTAGGCGTATGCTCCGAAAAGAAAGTTGATGGATATCCGATCCACGCATAATTATGCACAACGGTCTTAATGGCCGGGTTGATTTCAGGAATCTCAGGAATCAGGGGAAGTCCTTGGTCATCATAAAAGGTTTCAGTGTACCAGGTATAGGGGGGAAGCGGATTATCAAGGTCGAAGACGTCGATATTGGCACTTAGCATATTCGCATAGATGACGCCGCAAGCAAATACGTAGGGCACCGGGCAGGGAAAATCGAGGATGACGATACACTCCTTTATGGCGCCCATCAACTCAATGATTTTACCATAGTGTTTCATTCCGCCGGCGGTCACCCGGTCGTTCAAAGCATAAAGGTTGTTGTCGGCATCAACATCAATGGCACCGGCCGGAGACATTACCAGAAAACATGCGAATGCGAATTTCTCTTGGACGAATTCCGATTCGAAAATCGAACGGGCAACAAAATTGGCGGCTCGGGGGCCAAGGTTCATATGGTAGGTGGATCGCGTTTCACACCTCGCATAGCTCATTCCGAAGGGTTTGACGGCTCGGTCAACCTGACGATGAAAATGCACCTCACGCACGTCGCTGTTATGGGCGTGAATGATAAAGTCTGCATCGTAGGCCCGCTTCAAACCGTACAGGGTCCCCAGTTTCGTTTCAATGGCAACGCCCGCATCTATCGGTGCAATGCCAATGGCTTTGCCGTTGAAAGACTCATCCAATCCCAAGGCCTTGATATATTCCTCGGTCTCCCTGAACCGCATTCCCAGGCCAGCCCTCAGACGGATCTCTTTAGCCCCGGTTTCCGCTTCCGCAACGTCTCTTATTGTCCGCAGCATCTCTGCGTAAGGCTCGCCGCCCATGAATGTAAACCCATGGTGGCTCGCCAAAATGTTCACTGTGCTGCCCTCGGTGATCATGGAAAAATCCACACTTTCAAGGGCTTTGATGGTGGCTTCTCTAACGGCCTGATTGCCCTTATGGGAAGGGTATATGGTTTTCGGTTGCCCGCCTAACAATTGGGATAGGCCGATTCCGGTGATATCACGTAACTCTGCGCCCCTTTTGGTGATGGTTTCAGGGTCTACGCCGTATTGGGATACCCGTGTAAGTGCGGGTGCAAAGGCTTTTAAATCCATGTCTGATCCCCGATTCGCATGATTACTTTTTTCGATCCTTGACCGGTGCATTGACAACATGCTCCAAAAGGTCTCTGTCGTCATCAAAACGAAAGGTGGGATGGGTCTCCTTTACCGCTTTGGAAACATCCCATGCCGTTACCGTTCGGCCATACCACTGAAAAGAGTTCTTTTTCCGTTTGAAAGAACACCCCGCCGCCTCTAGGAATCGAAGGATCGGTTGGTTGCATTCGATTCCGCAGCCGGCACCGATGCCGCATGCCCGTACAACCTTTTCCGGCGTATGGGCGCCGCCGATCACGGCGGCGGCGATTTCCTCCGCGCGGGTAGCGGTGCAGTAGCAGACCAACTGCTTTGGATGAACATGCGCCGTCCGGCATAATGTTTCGATGTCGCCATAGTCGAAATCATCCACATTTACCGCCAGTGTAAAAGGGGTGCAGGCCACCATCGTGATGGCATGCTCCGGACAGCGTTGTTCGCAACTCCAACAACCAACACAAATATCCGGCGCGATATTCACTACCGGTTCCTTGCGGATCCGTTTTACGGAAACCGCGTAAACGGGGCAGACCATTTCACAGGTTTTACAGCCGTTGCAGCGGCGCCTGTCGACCTCTGGTTGGACCTCTACGATTTTCATGCTATACCTTTTTTTGCGTTGTCCGGGTCCCGCCGGCACGAAACCGGCAGGATCCGCATATGCCATCACTCGCCGAATACTTCCTCGCCGATCACGATGTGGAAACCGTCCTGGACCTTGGCCGCCCATTCTTCCAGGAATTCCTGGTAAGGCCCGCTGTCCCCGTCCTTTTTTAGTTCTTCAGGCGTGGTAAAATCATAGATGCCCACATACTTATAGGGAATCTCTCCGGTCTGTGTTGCCACGTTCTTGATCAACTTAAAGCTCTTGCATGAGGGTAGGCTTTCCAGAAACGGCCCTTTCTTCGCTTCGGTGTAGGCCTTGTATTCTTCGTCTGAAACGGAATCTTTCAGGTTGTACAAAACGATCATTTTCATGACGCTCTCCTTTCAAAGTCTCTTTTTGGTTCACACTTCTTTTATTTTCGATTCAAAGGGTCTCCAAATCGAACCAATAACGGGCATTTTCCAGAATCTTCAGAACCTTGCCCCCCTGCCACAAACTGGTGATCTTTTGATCCCGATAGAATTTCTCGATGTCAAACTCTCTTGCGTATCCGTAAGAACCCATAAAGTCGATAGCCCGGCTGCAAGCGCGCTCCACCGCGATGCTGGAATAAAGCTGAAGACCGCGCGATTTAAGGACGAATCTTTCATCCCATGGTTCCCATCCGTAAATCTGAGGGTTGTCCATCTCCCTTACATATTGCCACATCCATGCCGAAGTGGACTCGATCAGCGTTGTCACTTCCGTGAGCATATCCGCGCAGATGCTGTGTTCCCTGAGTATCTTCCCAGCAACGACCCTTTCGCTGGTCCACTTCTTGATGATCTCGTAAACGCCTTTCATTATCCCGACGCACATGGCGGTGCAGGCAATATTGCCCAGAGAAATGGTTCTTGAGAAATACTTCAAGTCATCGCCGGGACCGTGAAGCCTGTATCTTTTGGGCACGCGCACATGGTCGAACCAGACATCGCTATTGTGGGCAGCGGACATGCCGCACTTTCGGTAAGGCCTTCCAACGGAAACGCCCTTTGTATCGGTGGGCACAAGGATTTCGGCGAAATCTTTGGGGTCGGTTGATCCCTTTTGTGTGGTACAGAGGACCACGTAAAGATCCCCCCTTGAACCGGAGTTGGTGGACCATATTTTGTGACCGTTTATGATCCATTCGTCACCTTCGAGGGTGGCGGTGGTTTGAATGGTTTTTCCTTGTATCCTCCCGACGTTTTCGATATCCGACCCCCCTGAAGGCTCAGTCATTGCGTGGCTGCTCATGTACAGTTCGTCGCCGCAAAAATAGGGGCCGAATTCCTCGCACAGTTCCATGTTGCGGTGGGGTTCCAACAGAATCGGAACCAATCCCCATGTGGCGCACAAGGCGGAAACGCAAAAACCGGCATCAATCCTGGACAACTCATCGCACAACACGGCTATTGCGGTTGCGGGAATTGGGATCCCCATTCCGCCAACCTCCGGTGGAAAAAATGCCTTGTTAATGCCCATATCCACCAAAACTTCTTTCAGCAAAGGCTCAACCAGTTTGTGCTCCTCCCAATCCTCATCGATTTGTTGCCTGATTGGGATGTACTTCTCTTTTCCCCAGCGCCTCAGGGATTGCCCCAAAGCCAACAGATCCTCCGGGACCCACTCCTTTGGGCGACAAAAATCATCAATTGCGGGCATTTTCATCTCCTTTCCTTTTGATTTACGCTTTCATGCCAAAGTTTGTTTGTGAATGGGCCTGGGTGAAATCCAATTCACAATGTGAAACTCATGTTTCACAATATACAACCAGCGGTTTGTCTTGTCAACCCCATTTTTTGATTCTCCCTTTTTTTCCGGTACCCGGTCTTTGAATTGACTTGGGAAAACGGCCCATGATCGGGATAAACAGCCCGATGAAATTTGGCCGGTTGATTCATCTCAATCGGATTGTAGTCGCTGCAAGCGCCCCTTGATAAAATTACTTAATGGTTTCAAAAATCCATTCACAATGAGGGTCGCCACGATGCATTTGTTTGCCGTGTCTCATTTTTATGGACGGATTGAGGGCTTTTACAAAGTTCTCCCAAAAAACGAGGTCGCAAGCAGATAAGAGATCGTGGGTGATCCCGAATTCATTCATTCTATTGTTCCAGGGACACTCGGTTATCTTCATAACGGTTCTGTCTTCCGATGCTTCAATTTCCTCGATCTTGTATTCCGGGCCCATTGCGCACAAACACATGGTTGCCCCTGCTTCAGCTGCCGATTTGGCATTATCTCCTCTCATGCCCAGGGCTTTTATTTCTTCGGCGGAACCGAGACCGATCTGAGTCCATATGTCACGAATCGTCTCCGCATACTTCTCTTTGCCCACAACGCTGTAAATTGCGTTGAGGTGCGCGGACAGTGCACCGATCAGATCCTTCGTTGCCATGGCCCATCTTGTTTCCAGGGGTATTTGATCCGCTTTGAATTCCATTTTTTCCTCCCTTTTCTTGAAATTTAAGTGTTCTTGCTTTTTCCCTTATGGCCCGCCAAACTAATCGGTTGACAGTCAATCAGGATTGAAATACACCATAGCCAGCCATATTTTGGGTGTCCAACGAAAGTATTTCATAGTACCAATCGAAAAAATTCATAGGGGTAAAACTATGGAATTACGACAGCTTAAGACGTTTAACACGTTGGCCAGGGTTCTGAATTTCAATCGTTCGGCCGAAATCTTGAATTATTCTCAATCCGCAATTTCAGTGCAGATCAAACTTCTCGAGGAGGATTTGGGGGTACCGCTCTTTGATCGGCTTGGGAAGAACGTGCGTCTCACCGAAGCGGGGCAGATGCTGGTGCGGTATTCGCAGAAAATGCTTGATATTGAGAAAGAAACCGTGGCCAAAGTGTCGGGCTGGGAAGAGCCGCATGGGTCAATATCAATTCGGATTCCACAAAGCATTGCCACGTATCTTCTGCCATCGGTTTTGAGCAAGTTTCATGCCAGATTTCCAAGGGTTGGCCTGGATATCGGCTCCTGCGCCTACCACACGCTGCCGCATGAGCTCAAAACCGGTATGACCGATGTGGCATTTCTTCTGGCGAATTCCGTCCACTTTTCTGACCTGAAAACGGAACTATTGAGAATTGAGTCTCTTGTGATGGTTTCGAGCCCGGATCACCCACTGGCTGAAAAAACGGCCATGCGCGTAAAGGATCTGGCAGGACAATCCATCCTTTTGCCGAAACACGACTGCAGTTATAAGATGCTTTTTGAGCAGATACTGACCGAAGAAAGGGTTGATTCTGCCACATTCATGGAAATAAACAGCATTGAGGCCATCAAACAGTGCGTTTTAAAAGGCGTCGGGGTGACTATGATTCCTTTGATGGCTGTTTCGCAGGAATTAGCAGAAAATAGACTGTCGGTTCTGCCCATGCCTGAAAACAATCTGGAAATCGCCATATTAATGATCTGGCACAAGGACAAGTGGATTTCTCCAACGTTGCGCGCTTTTATGGAAACCATCAAAGAAGTTATGAAAGTTTCGGACATTGACAAGTAAGAATCTGCGCCGGGCGCGGCCGGTTTGGCACCATGGAACATGATCTTCGTCAGCCCCAATACTTACAGGAAACCCTTGAAAGGCGGATCCTTCACGGCCTTTCCTGTGAATGGGATACGGCCTTGTGGGTCTTGCCCCACCCGTTGGCGCAGAAGATGAAAAAGCCGGTGTTTGCCATTTCGGACATGAAGCACCGGTGGGGGTATTGGTCCCGAAAAAACCGGGAGATAGTACTCAGTCGCCGGCTGGTGATGAATCATTCCTGGAGAGCGGTAAGGGAGGTCTTAAGACATGAAATGGCCCATCAGTTTACGGACGAGGTTCTGGGTGCGCTGAAGGAGCCGCCCCACGGCACCACATTTCAAGAAGCCTGCCGCCACCTGAGGGCGGATCCGGGTGTTTCGGGAAACTACCGGTTCCTGGATGATGCGGTGCCTTCGAGCAAAGAGACCCCGGAAGATAGGATGATGGTGCGTATTCAGAAGCTCATGAGCCTTGCCCAGAGCAGAAACCAGCATGAAGCGGAAGCGGCCATGGCCAAGGCCCACGAATTGGTTGGGAAATACAATATTGATCTGGTGCGCCTTGACCGGAAACGGAATTTTGTGAGCGTTTTCCTGGGAAAGGCCATGCTGAGGCGGTTCAGGGAGGAACATCAACTGGCGCTTTTGCTTCAGAAATTCTATTTCGTTTACTGCATCTGGGTTAGTTCCTATGTGTTTGAAAAGGGAAAGATGGGACGTGTACTGGAGATCAGCGGAACCGAGAAGAACGTTCAGATCGCCGCCTATGTCTATGACTTCGTGAACCGGTTCATTGAAGATAGGTGGCGAGATTACAATCGGGACCTGGAGCTGAATCGCTATCGCAAGACGGATTTCGCCCTGGGCGTTTTGAAGGGATTTGCTCAAAAACTGGAGCGCCAATCCCACCGGTTTCATTCAAAAAGGGGTCACGATTTGATCAAGGCGGGAGACCCCCTGCTGAATGAATACGTTGCTTACCACTACCCTTACAAGAGAAGCGGCCGGGGAAAACCGCTCCGCCAGAGTCTAAAGGTAAAAAAGGATGGTGAGAAAGTGGGAGATTCTCTTGTGATTCATAAAGGCATCAGCCGGAAGGGAAAGAATGAGGGACATTTGCTGAAGTGAAGCGGTAGAAATTAATGATGCTTTGAAAGGGTCTCTTTATACTTTTCGATGGATTGATCAATCCATCTGTCAATAACGCCCTGCGCCTTGAGCCGGTTGATGATGTCATTGGCCCGTGGCAGCAGATGCTTGAATCTGGACTGCTTGGAAAAGGTGATATAAAAGTTTTCCTGGCTCACAGGGTTCGGCAACGGTTCAACCTTATCAGCCATTCCCGCTTTTTCCGCCACAAAACCGCCCGAATAGAGGCCATACACAAAATAGTCCACACGGCCCCGTTCCAGCATCTTGAGGGCCTGAAGCGGCTTGGTCACGGTTGCCACATCCAGATGCTCCTCTGAAAAGCGGTCGAACGCCTCTCCCCAACTGTAACCCAGCATGGTAACGCCCTTCTTTCCAATGAGATCTTTCAGGTCCTTGAAAGGAAAAGCGTGCCCCTTCATCACAAAAATGGCGCCGGGGTCTATCATGAAGGGGACCGAGTAATCCATATATTGCTGTCGATCCTTCTTGATGTATGCGCCCGCGATGATATCAACCTTGCCATGCTCCGCATCGGAAAGGGCACGCACCCAGGGAAGGGGTACAAACTTGAAGGGTACCTTCAGTTCCGTGCAAATGGTCTTGGCCAGCCGGGCCCCCACACCCGAAAGGGTCCCCTCGGCCTTCCATGATACCGGAGGGTAGTTGGGCAGGCCGGATATTTGAACCACGTCACCGGCGTATACCGGCGGGACGAAAAGCATAAGGGCCGCCATGAATCGCAGAATCGTTCTTTTCATAATGCACCCCAATTGTAATAGAAACGCCACGTACGAATTTAGCTCTCTTTTTCCGTGCGAAACTGAATTGTAAAGGTGGTGCCGCCGGAGATAAAACAATCCTCGGGTCCTTTGCAGTGGTTGCACTCACTGATGACGCCCGGGCAGAGATCCGTCTCCAGGGGGATGACGGGACAGCGGGTGGACGTCATGGTGATTTTGAATCCGTATCGTTCAGCAAATATTTTCATGCGCAGTAAATCGGCCCCCTTGCCGCCGGCGTTGAAATCGAAGGCCCTTTTGGAGGAATAGGCCAGTGTGTCCTGGGTGGCGAAGAAGCCTTCAAAGATTCTTCGTTGCGCATCTTCGATAATCCCCACACCGTAATCCCGCACTTTCATTTCCGCCATTCCGTCCGTCTGCGCCACATGGATCTCGATTTTCCCCTGGTCAGGGGTGTTTTCGATGGCGTTTTTGATCAACCCGTCAATGACCTTCCGAAGGGGCTCAAAAGGGATCTTGATGGTGCCGGCAGGAATGATGTCTTCAATAATACGAACTTTGCGGTGAGAGAAGTGGGGTTTCAGGGCCAAAAGCCTCTCTTTCACAACCTGGTCCAGGGAGAGCATCTGGAACGTCATTTCTTTTGGGCCGAAGATATCGTCGATGCGCTTTCGAATGGCTTTGACAACATTCCCCTCTCCCACCTCTTCGGCAACCAGGGTCTCCAATTCGTCCGCGCACAGATCAACCATCTGGCTCAGAACATGGTGCGATTCAAAATGTCGCTCCCGCATGATATCTTCCACCTGGTTTTGGATTTCTATGATGCGCTCCAGATTCCTTTCACCTCTGGCCAGGGTGTTTTTCCAGTTTTCGTCGGGAAGCCTGGCCAGTTTCCTGGCAATGATGTTCAGAGACCCGGAGAGCACGGAGACAGGGGTTTTCAGCTCATGGGAAAGATGGTTGATGACCTTGTCCTTTGCCCGGTTGAGGCTGGATACCTCCCTGTAAGCCTTTTTCACTTCCTCTGAAAAACGGGCATTCTCAATGGAGAGCTCAACGGTTGATGCCACCAGGCTCAGCAGTTCCATGTTTCCCTGATCGAACCGGCCTTTCTTCTTGTTGATGGCACAAAGCACACCGATGATCCGGTCTTTGCTCCGTAAAGGGACCAGGAGCAGATTGCGGGTCTGATATCCCAGGATACGGTCACGCTCACGGTGGATGCTGGTATCCTCCTCTATGTCATTTACGATCATCGGCTTGCCGGTTTTGATGACCTGGCCCGCAATGAGTTTGTCGATGGGAAAGCGGATTTCTTTAACACGCCGTTTGGTGGCAATGTCATCATAGGCCGCGGCGATAAAAAAGAGCTCTTTGTTCTCTTCATCCAAAAGGGCCACCAGGGCCCCTTGACAATCCATGAGCCGTTTCACCTCGTTGGTGACAAAATCGAGAAGGTCCCCCAGGTCCGGGTATTCGGGAAGCGCCATACTGATCCTTAACAGCGCTTCATTGGTCTTGTAGGCATTGAGGATTTCCTCCGAGAAACGGGCGTTTTCAATGGAGAGGACCACCGTACCGGCGATCATGTTGAGGAGTTCCATGTCCGATGCCTCAAAATCGCCTTCCTTTTTGTTGCGGGCGCAAAGGGCGCCGATGATGCGGTCACCGCTTCTGAGTGGCACTTCCAGCAGGTTGCGGGTATTGTACCCCAGTTTTTCATCAACCCCGGGATAGAAGCTCGGTTCTTCGGCCGTATCCGGCACGATAATCGGTTTACCGGTGCGAATGACTTTTCCGGCAACGCTCTTGTCCATGGGAAAGCGGACTTCCTTGATCCGTTTAAGGGTAAGGTCGTCGTCGTATGCGGCCCCTTTATAGAAAAGCTCCCGCCGCTCTTCATCGATCAAAACCACGAGGGCGCCCTCGGTTCCCAAAAGATCTTTGATTTCCCGACTGATATAGTCCAGGAGGTCTTCCAGGTCCGTATATTCGGGAAGTGCCATGCTGATCCTCAACATGGCCTGATTGTTCATGGCCGTTCGTTTTTCACGGGTGATGTCCCTTAACAGTACCAGTTCGCCCCCTGGTTGGTCCGGTTCTTTTGCATATATGACACCGCGCATGACCACATCCAAAAGGCGGCCGTCCTTGGTGAGCCGTTTGGTGATGTGGCGCAGCACCAGCTTTTTGTCCAGTAATTCCTTCAGCATCTCCCGGGTTTCCGCTTCCAGCCCCTTTGGCGTGTAGGGAATGGTCTTCCCTTCCAGCTCATCCAGGGTCCAGCCGAAGGTTTCCGTAAACGCTGGCGTGACGTAGCTAACGGTGCCGTCCAGATTGGAGACGACAATAGGGTAGGGGACAAAATCGAGGAGAGACCGCATCCCCCTCCGGGATTCACGTAGCGCTTTTTGGGCTTTCTTCTGTTCGGTGATATCCTGAAGGGTTTCGATGGCCCCTGTGATATTTCCGTCAGGATCCTTTAAGGGTGAAGCGGTAAAAAAGAGCCATTTGCCTTCTTCTCCCAGATTCTTGAAGAACCGTTCAGATTCAAAGCCGAATTCGGAAACGGCCGATTTCCGGTAATTGCCGGCATAATTCCGGCTTATCTCCTCCTCGAGAGCGTTGTCCACAATGAGATCAGCCATTGTGGGCCGTTTTTCGGGATAGAATGCGCGCCAATGTCCGTCCGTGCCGATGAATTCCGAGGCAGGGATGCCGGTCAGGTTTTCGAAAGCCTTGTTAACGTGCGTCAGAAGGTGGTTTTTGTCGATGACAAAGGTGGGAATGGTGGTTTCTTGGAGAATCTGCCCCAGTTCTTCTCTCTCCCGCCGGAGTCTCCCTTCTCTCTTGCGGTATTTGTCCAATTCTCTTTCCAGGTAACGTATCCTCTCCGCTTGATCACTCAAGGGCCGGTCTTCAATCATCAAAATAAGCCTCCGCTATGTTCAGAAAATGATAGAACCATTGCACAAGTCATGAGACATTGGTCTCAATAAATGATTTCATCCTTTTTCTGAGGGCGTTTTGGTTTTCTCCCTTGATACAGGCGTCTGAAAAAATTTTCAAGTTTTGTTTCGCGACCTTTGACAGCACAGATGCCTTGCCCTATAATTCCCTTCTTAAACTCTGATATGAAACGCCCAGAAAAGGAGATGGTCTGTCATGAAATGCCCACACTGTGAAGAAGAAATCGCGGGAACCCCTTGCCCCGGTTGCGGAGAGGCCGTAATCGATGAGGATGCCAACTATTGCATGGCGTGCGGAATTGCTCTGAAAGAATCGGCGCCGCCGGTTTCCCGGAGCGACGATATCTTTGATGATGAAGAAGAGGATATTGATTTTGACAGTCGGGAATTATGTCCTGACGGCACCTGCACCGGCATTATTGTAGACGGGAAATGCTCCGAATGCGGCCGGAAACCGGGAGAGATGGTTGCCCCGGAAAAGGATGTGGCGAAAGAAGATGCCGTTAAGAGCAAGGATGAAACGGAGAACGGGGAAAGCGCCAGGGACAAAGACGCTTGAGGACAAAACAGATGTATGAACTGAAGATAGTCACCCGGTTTGCGGCGGCTCACCAGTTGCGGGCCCTCAAAGGGGGCTGTGAAAACCTGCATGGCCACAACTGGAAAGTGGAGGTGGTGGTTTCGGGGGACCGCCTGGGGGATGATGGATTGCTGGTTGACTTTAGAGAAATCAAGGATCACACCAAAGGGATCATTGATGCACTGGACCACAAATTCTTAAACGAAATCGGTGCCTTTGAATCTGATGAACCATCTTCGGAGAACATCGCCCGTCACATTTTCAAGACCCTTTCGGATCGCCTGGGGCTGGATGGTGTTCGCGTAACCAAAGTGACCGCCTGGGAATCCGAGTCGGCGTGCGCCAGCTACATGGAGACGTAACCGCTGAAATGAAAACATACGCATTTATACCGGCAAGATACCAGTCCAGCCGTTTCCCGGGAAAGCCCCTGGCGATGATTGCGGGCAAACCCATGATTCAGCACACCTATGAACGGGCCCTTGCCTGCCCCGAGCTTTCAGAGGTCTTCGTGGCCACCGACGATGAGCGGATCGTTAAGTGTGTAGAAGGGTTTGGCGGCAATGCCTTGATGACCCGTCATGACCACGTTTCCGGAACGGACCGGATTGCGGAAGCAGCCACCATCGTCGGTGTGGCGGATCAAGACCTGGTGGTCAACATTCAGGGAGACCAGCCGGCTTTCGAGCCTCATGTGGTCTCCTCAATGATCAAGCCCTTGATTGAAGATGCATCCATCTCCATGGGTACCCTGAAATGCATGATTTCGGATGACAGGGATATCACCAACCCCAACCACGTGAAAGTGGTGACGGATAACACCGGGATGGCGCTCTATTTCTCCCGTTGTCCCATACCTTTCTGCCGTGATGGAAATCCCGGCCGGGTGCATTACAAGCACCTGGGCTTTTATTGTTTCAGAATGCATTTCCTCCGTGTGTTTACGGCCCTCGAAGAAGGAAAACTGGAATTCCTTGAAAAGCTGGAGCAGTTGCGGGCTTTGGAAAACGGATACCGTATCAGTGTGGCGGAAAGCCTCCATGATTCCGTTGAGGTCGATGTTCCGGCCGATATCGAGGCCATTGAAACACTCTTGAAAGAGAACCCCCAAACCCCCATCCGCGATTCCCAATGAATGCCTTTTCACCCAATGGCAAGCGGTGGGAATTAACACCCCGATCATCCCTTGTTTCGGGGCTCGCGGCGGAAACCGGCGTGACCCCCCTTCAGGCGCAGCTCCTGATAAACCGCGGCTTAAGAGATGCGTCCCATATCAGATCCTTCTTGAATCCCGTGCTGTCGCAAATGTGCGATCCCAGGGAAATGAAGGGGATGAATGATGCGGTTGAGACCATCTTGCGGGCCATGGAGGACCGCCGCATCGTCACCGTTTACGGTGATTATGATGCGGACGGGCTCACCGCCACCGCTCTTTTGGCCACGTTTCTTTCACATTCGGGAATATCCGTAAAAACATATGTTCCCGACCGCTTGAAGGAGGGGTACGGTCTGAATGAAAAGGCGGTCAGACGAATCAGGGAAAACGGCACGGGGTTAATCATCACCGTTGACTGCGGAATATCCAATGAGAAAGAGGTGATGCTGGCGAAACGCCTGGGAATGGACGTGGTGATTACCGATCACCACCAGCTGCCCCCCGGATTCAAGGCCTGCTGCCCCGTTGTAAATCCCCATCAGCCGGGATGCCCTTTTCCATTCAAGGATCTGTCGGGTGCGGGGGTTTCTTTTTTCCTGGCGGTGGGACTCCGTGCCGCAATGAGAAGAACAGGATGGTTCAGGTTCAAAAAAGAACCGGATTTGAGAGATTATCTCGATCTTGCGGCCCTTGGCACGGTGGCGGACCGTGTTTCGTTGCTGGGACAGAACCGAATGCTGGTTTCGGCCGGTGTAGAGCGGATGGCCCACTCCATCTGGCCGGGCATTCGCGCCATTATGAACGTGGCGGGCGTCCGGCCGGAAAACATTGCTTCCGAAGACCTCTCTTACAGGATTGCACCCAGGCTCAATGCCCCGGGTCGCATGGAAGATGCGCGGATGGGTTTGGCGTTGCTCATGGCGGAGAGACAGTTTGAAGCGGATGTCATGGCCGCCAAAATCGACGCCATCAATGCTCGCCGTCAGATCACGGAACAGGAGATTCTGGCAGAGGCCACTGCCATGATCGATGACCGAATGGCGGGCAGACAAACCCTCCTGCTGGCTTCTGAAAAATGGCACTCGGGCGTTCTGGGTATTGTTGCATCACGCCTGGTGGACCGCTATCACCGGCCCGTCATGATGGCCACCATTCGAGACGGATTGGCCGTTGGCTCCGGAAGGAGTATCGACGGTTTCGATCTCTATGGCGCCATGAAAGAAATGACCGATTGTTTTGAAAAATTCGGGGGGCATTATCATGCGGCGGGGTTCACGCTGAAAGCCGGCCGGCTGGAAAAGCTTGGTGAAGATCTGGAAACAGCGGCTGCCAGGCTTCTGCAACCGGACCATTTGGTTCAAAGTATCCGTATCGATCTCGAGCTTCCCTTTGGCGGCATTAACGCCAAATTGGTGTCACAGATAAATGCCCTGGCACCGTACGGGGAGGGGAATCCCGAACCCGTCTTCATGACCGGCAAAGTGGCTGTTCTTGATTCGAGGGTTGTGGGGGCAAGACATCTCAAATTGCGGCTGGGAAAAGGGAATCATATCTTTGATGCCATTGGATTCGGCATGGGGGACCGCCATTCATTGAGAGGGACCACCGTGGACATTCTCTTTACGCCGGAAATCAACCGGTGGCAAGGGACCGAAACCGTTCAACTCAAGATTGTTGATCTTCGTCATTAAAGATCCGCGCCGCCACTTCAATGTCTTCCGGACTGAAAACAAAGAGGGCCTTTCGGCTGTCATCCAAGGCGGAACCATAGACGTAGTTGATATTGATCCCTTCCTCTCCGAATTTCCTTGCCATTTCGGCCAGGCTCCCCGGTCGGTTTTCAATCTCCAGGGCGATGACCGGGAAAATGTCAAAGATGTACCCTTTTCGCGACAACAGGTCGATGACCTTGTCCGTATTCTCCACCAGCAAACGAATCAGGGCAAAATCGGCCGAGTCTTTTTTCATGGATCCGTAACTGGCGGCCGGGGCCACGCGCTTAAGGGATTTGCCCCGTGCCTTGAATAGGGTCTGAACATATTCGGATGCGTCCTGAATCGTGAGCGCGTCGATGTTCATCTCGGCAGCTTCAAGCATGGCCGTCAGTTTGGCCAGTTCACCGGGAGCGTTTTTCAAGAAGAGCGAAATCTCTGTTCTGACCATAACGAATTTCCTTCATCCATAGGAGTTGTTCCATCATTCATTGCCCATGCCGCTCTCGGCGCCGGCAGTATAGCCTTTGAAATACTTCAGAAAGTCTGAATCCGTGGAAAGGAGGAGAAAGCTCTTATTGTCCATTGTATTTTGGTACACATCCAGTGACTTGATGAAAGAGTAAAAATCGGGATCTTTGTTATACGCTTTTGCATAAATCATTGTTGACTGAGCATCCGCCTTTCCCATGATTTCCTGGGCGGTCTTGTAGGCCTCGGAGGTGATCTTCTTCAGTTCCTTGTCCCGGTTACCTTCGATGACACGTGCTTCTCCTTCACCTTCCGAACGGAATTTCTCCGCAATCTGCTTTCTTTCGGCAATCATCCGCGCATAGACGGATTTTCGCACCTGCTCCACGTAATTGAGCCGTTTGATCTGCACATCCACCAGTTCGATGCCGAAATCTTTTAGTTTGGGTTGGGCCTGGACCATGATCCCCTTGGTGATTTTGCCCCTTCCCGTGGTGATCGTGCCCAAGTGCCGCTCTTCCTTGGTGTCTCCCACGTCTCCCACGCCCACTTCAAAGGTGTCCAGTTCACGGTTGGTATCCCTGACGGTTTCGATCAAAGGGTAGGAGGTAATGAAGTTCCGGACGGCGGGGTCGATAATGTCGTCCAGACGGGCCTGGGCCCCCATGACATTGTTCACGGTTTGAAAGAACTTCAGCGGGTCCACGATTTTCCATCGGGCAAATGTGTCCACGTATATGAAGGTTTTGTCCAGCGTGGGCACCTGGCCTGAGTCTCCATCCCATTCCAGAAGGTTCTTGGGAAAAAAGTTGGCCTGCTGGATGAAAGGGATCTTAATATAGAGACCAGGGGCTGTTTTCGGTTTTCCGATAGCTTTGCCGAACTGGGTAATGACCACCTGCTCGGTTTCATCAATGACATAGGCCCCTGTAAAGATGATGATCACGATGATGATGAGGGGTATGATAAGTACCTTTATTCTCATTTTTTCACTCCTTCCGAAGTCTCAAGGTTCAGCAGCGGAAGAAAATTGTTCTGCTGATCATCCACGAAAAACTTCTTTTCCAGTTTGGGCATGATGTTTTGCATGGCCTCCAGATAGAGCCGCCGCCGGGTGACATCCTCAGATGTCACATACGCCTGGTAAAGGTCGAGAAATCGCGTTGCATCACCTTTTGCCCGGTTAACCCGGTCCATTGCGTAACCTTCCGCGGCTTTGATGGTCTTTTCAGCATTACCCTTGGCAGCGGGAATGACTTTGTTGTAGGCTTCCCGGGCCTGGTAAATCATGCGTTCCTTTTCCTGGATGGCCTGGTTTACTTCGTTGAAGGAAGGTTGCACCGGCTCCGGAACGTTGGTCTTTTTCATTTCCACGGTGACCACCTTGATCCCCGTGTCCGCCTCGTTAAGATACTGCTGCAGCAGAATTTTGGCTTTTCCGGCAATCTCTTCCCGCTTGGTGATCACTTCGTTGATGGAACTGTCGCCCACCACCAGCCGCATGCTCGCTTCCGCCAGGTCCCTGAAGGTGGCCCTCACGTCATGGACCTTAAAAAGATAGTTATAGGGATCGTTGATTCGGTATTGCACAATCCAGGGAACAACCGCAACATTCAGATCCCCGGTCAGCATGAGGGATTCATTCTGGTAGGAGCTCGATGAGGCATAGCGGGTTTTGACTCCCGCCTGAAGGGTTCGGAAGCCGAATTCCTCTTTGAAAACGTAACGGACCTTTACCTTGGTGACCGCTTCAATGCCGCGGGGCAGCTTGAAATTGAGCCCCGGCTGGGCCGTCCTCACATATTTGCCGAACCGCTGTACCACTCCCACTTCGTCCACCGCAACGGTATAAAAGCAACTGGAGCCAAAAAAGAGCAGCACAATGATCACGACGATGATCCAGGTGCCGCCGGGGAATTTTTTCTTGGCGCCACGGATCTTCTCGAAAACTTCATCCATCTTCGGCGGGCCGGCGGATTGCCCACCCCCCGATTGCCTTTTTTGTTTCTCCTGCAGTTTGTCCCAATCCCAGGCCATGTAAAGCCTCCTTGATCCAAATAATTGAAAATCAAAACCGGCGAGTTAATCAGCCGGCAACAGTCGATATAATATTAATTAGTACCGAGAAATCAATTTCGGTTGAAATTTTCAGATCCCAAATAGGATAATTACAAAGTGTGTAGAGGTCAAGAAATATCGGCCTTCCCTTCTGGAATTCCGATATAAGGATTGATTGAAAAACATCGTTGGCAAAAGCAAGCTCGCGGGTGTGAGTCAGGAATTTTGAGCTATGGTCTCAGTCGTGT
>JANQDY010000206.1 GCA_028278625.1 Thermodesulfobacteriota bacterium | reverse complement strand
CAAATTGCAAAAGGGAATGCTTCAACAATATCATAATGCAAAATCTGGACTGTCCCGAAGGGACCTCTTTTTCCGAGCGCAGTCTCGGAAAAAGCCTAGTGCCTTGTCACCAGGTTTTCAGTCACAAAAAACAAGAAGTTTGTTGACGGGAAAATCCTGAACCCATAACAGGTGCTGGGCACTGGGCACTGGCACCCAGGGCCCAGAGCCTAGAACCTGCGGCTATGCCGCGTTAGGATTTTCCCTTCTCAAGATCTTCCAGCATCGGGACGATTTCCGTAAGGTGTTTCCTGAATTCTTCTTCCGCCCCTTTTTCATCGCCGTCTTTTATTTTCTCAAATATGGCGGGATGGCTTGTGGTGTCATGGATAATCCGTTCAGAGGGTTTGATGCTTAGAATCAGTTCCTGCGTCATGTCCATCAGGATGTTGACCAGCAGTTCATACATGGCATTGTGGCTTGCCCTGGCCACCAGACGGTGAAAGTCAACGTTCCAGGCCACGTACTTATTGCCGCTCTTTACTTTCGGCATGTTGGATATGCCTTTTTCAAGCATCTCAAGATCTTTAAGGGTGCGCCGCCTGGCGGCAAGCCCCGCAACAATCGGTTCAACTTGCAGCCGGACCTCCATGATCTCAGCCACGTTGATCCGCCCAAGTTTTAACGTGTCCCGAACCAGTTCAGAGAGAACGTCATGTCTCATGGGACATACGAAAGCACCGCCCGCGGGACCCCGCTTGATCTCCACAAGTCCGGCTTTTTCGAGGTTCCGAACCGCTTCCCGGACCACGATGCGGCTCACCCCGAAAATTTCCATCAATTCATGCTCGGAAGGAAGCCGTTCTCCTTCAGAGTATTCCCCTTCAAATATGGATTGTTTGAGCTGCTCGGTCACCTGGTCTCCGAGCCGTCCTGTCTTAATCGCTTTGAGCGCCATGTGAAAATGACCTTCCTTATGTTCAAAAAAAGAAACCGTGATACCATGTCCTACGGCATATATGTATAACGTATGTTGCCTGTCAAGGGAATTCAGTCGCTAATTCCTGTATAAACCCGGTTTTATACCCTATGTAACGACGTTATACCGCAAGAATTCCGTATTTGTAAAAGTCTTTGGAAGGCTCAAATGAATACGTAATCCGCCTGGGCCTTTAGAAAACGGCTGTAAATCCTTCTTTCTCCTGGCGATAGTAGGCTTGGCACCACAAAGGGACAACTTTTCTCGCCCTCGATGCCAAGTCGGCGGAAGGCGCGGGCGATCTTCACCAGGTCTTTTGGATTCGGCGGCCGCAGGGAGCGGTTGTGAACGGTTTTTTCAAACCGGATCAGGTTCAGTCGGCAACTGAGGTAGTCAAATGCGCCGGACCGCTCGATGTTTACAATGTGCAGGTTGGTGCGTCCCGTGAAGTACTTCAGCACTTCCATGAAATACCGGTTTCTCAGCTCGATTATCCTTAAAAGGCTGCTCACCCACATGAACCGACGTTTGTGGGTGAAACAGCTGATCAGCCAATTCTCCAAAGGCCGGGTGTTAAGAATGAAACGGGCATTCTCGTAGTATCGGTCGTAGGCACGAAACGGTTGAAAGTTGCCCCGATCTGAGAAACAGTCGAACTCGGCGGTCCGCCAGTAGCTGGCGGTGTGGCAGCTTTTCAGTCCTGCGTTCTGAAAAAAACGATGGAGCGAAGTGGTGCCGGCGCGAGGATGGCCGATGACAAAAAATTTGCGCACCTTCCGAGAATCTTTGCGACGCCAAAGGAAGTCAATAAAGTTCCGTTTGCGAACCACATAGGCTTCGACGCTGTAAGGGTTTAGTTTCAAGGTCAAAAGTTTCCCGCAGTCTTTCGGATCAAAAGCCGCCTAGTGAAAAGGTTGATTCTATAGCGGTTAAAACAACAAGGCAAGAGGATCCATTTTTTTGCTTGACAAAGAAACAGGCTTTCAATAGAGTGCATATACATTATATGTATAACGTTTTTATGTGGTAGAAGGTTTCACCCTTACAGGAATGGAATTTGGATGTCTTTCAACCATTAATCTAAAAAGATAGGGAGAAAGAAGATGAAAAAGACCCATGTTGTGAAAAGGCTGGTGATCGGAATGGTTGCGTTTGCGGCCGTGTTGACGTTCGTTTCAGGAGGATTGGCCGGGGACTATCCCAAAAAGCCGATACGTCTCATCTATCCTTTTCCGGCGGGTTCCGGTGGTGACATTTCCACACGGATTCTTGCCGATTCCGCTTCCAAGGTGTTTGGCAAGCCGGTTAAAGTGTCCAATGTCACCGGCGGCAGGGCCACCATCGGGGCAGCCAAGGTGGCCCGGGCAAAGAAAGACGGATATGAACTCGGTTCGCTGCCCATCGGGCCGGCGGTCACCCAACCCATCTTTTCAGCGAAGCTCCCTTATAAAACATCGGACTTTGCCCCCATCTGCCAGTTCACCTACCTGCCCATCGTCCTGGTGGCCAATGCAAAGGC
Source organism: Thermodesulfobacteriota bacterium (assembly GCA_028278625.1). The sequence continues at coordinate 37,653 of JANQDY010000206.1, read as the reverse complement.
ACCCTACAAAACCACCAAAGAGCTGATTGAGTACGCTAAAAAGCACCCGGATCAGGTAAAGTACGCGCATCCGGGTCTTGGGACGGTTCCCTACATGATGATTAAGTCGCTGGAAACCTCAACCGGCATTAAAATGAAGGGTGTTCCCTTTAAAGGTCTCAGACCGGGCGTTACGGCCGCCGTGGGCGGACACGTGGATGTGGCCCTATCGGTGGCTGCCGGTGCCGTCGGTTTCCAAAAGGCGGGCAAACTGAATATCCTGGGGGTATTTGCCGGAGAACGCATGAAATTAATGCCCGATGTGCCAACCATGGATGAGGACGGGGTCACAGACTATCCCATGCTGTGGACCGGGATTTTTGCGCCCAAAGGGACACCCGAGCCCGTTTTGAAAGCCATTGAGGAGGGTTTTTCAAAAGCCGTCAAGGAAAAGCAATTCGTGGACGCCATGACCAAGGCCAAAATGCCGATTCTCTATCTTGACAGCAAAGCCTTCCAAGCCAAAATCGACAAAGACATCAAATACTTTGAAGCCTATAAAGCCCAAAAGAAGAAGCAGTAGAATGCATCGCCGGCGGTTGGTTTTCTGCTTGAACCATGAAGGGAAGCCAATCGCTGAAACCTGAAAACCGTTTAACAGGGAGGTCAGAAACATGGGCGAAAAAGAAAGCTCCCTCAGCGTCAAACAGGGTGACCTGACCATGGGGATTGTCATGCTGGCCTTCTCCGTGGCTTTTTATTATTTTTCATACCATTTCTCCGGATACGAGATGGAGACGGTACCCCACGACATGGGCCCGGCATTCCTCCCAAGACTTCTTTTGGGAGCCCTTGCCATTGAGTCTGTGGCCCTGATCCTTTCGAGTGTTTCCAAGAATGCGGATGCCCGGCCCATGAAACCCATTTTCCAGCTGAAGCCCATTGTCATGCTGGCCTCCTTTGTTGTTTATATCTTTCTCTGCACTTTTTTCGGCTACATTATTGCCACCCTGGCATTCATGATTCTGGCCTTTTTTCTGCTGGGTGTGCGCGGCATCTGGACACTGGTGCTGGTGCCGCCGCTCATCACGTTTGCAACCTACTTTTTATTCGGGTCCATCCTGGGCATCTATCTGCCCACGGGAAGCCTTTTTTAGGAGGCAACATGTTTGAGAATCTACTGGCCGGTTGGCAGATAGCGCTAAGTCCGCAACTCCTGTTGGTTCTGCTGTTCAGCGTTCCTCTGGGGATTATCGCAGGGGTTATGCCCGGTGTCGGGGCGGTGGTGGGGGTGACCGTACTGCTGCCGCTGACCTTCGGGATGGACGCCGGTTCGGGTATCTGCATGTTGGTGGCGGTCTACTGCGGTGCCTTTTACGGGGGCGCCGTGAGCGCTATTCTGATCAACACACCCGGCACGCCGGCCGCCATCTGTACAACGCTTGACGGTTATCCCATGGCCCGCAAAGGTGAAGCCCACAAGGCGCTTACCGCCGCCGTTGTGGCATCCTTTCTGGGCGGTGTGATCAGTGTTGTGGCGCTCACCTTTGCGGCGCCCTTTATCGCCACGGTGGCCCTTAAGTTCAGCTATACGGAGTATTTCTCCATCGCCATTTTCGGCATCATCATGGTGATCACTTCAGGCAGCCGCAAGTCCTTCCTGAAAGGGCTGATCATGGGGACCTTCGGCCTCATCCTGGCCACGGTGGGACAGGACAAGATGGGGACGGTGGAACGGTTTACATTCGGCATTCTGGACCTGTCCCGGGGGTTGCCGCTTCTGCCCGTGGTGGTGGGACTTTTTGCCGTTTCCCAGGCCCTGTTTCTGACGGAGCAAGGCGCCAAGGCTGTTCAGCTCGGGAAAATGGACCAGAAAACCGGATTGTGGGAGATGTTTAAGACCATGCTCCGTCACAAGATGACCCTGCTGAAATCATCCGGCATCGGCGTGGGCGTGGGTGCGATTCCCGGCACCGGGGCGGCCATTGCGTCTTTTGTGGCCTATTCTGAAGCCAAACGGGCATCCAGACATCCGGAAACCTTTGGGGAAGGGGAGATTGACGGGCTTATTGCCTCCGAATCCTCCAACAATTCGGTGACCGGCGGGGCCCTCATTCCACTGCTCTCTCTTGGGATTCCGGGCGATCCCATTACCGCCATCATGATGGGGGCTTTCCTTGTGCACGGACTCATTCCGGGTCCCATGCTTTTCATGGAGGCGGGCACACTGGTCTATGCCATCTTTGCCACCATGCTGGTGGCGTACCTGATGGTGCTGGGCTTCGGATACTTCGGTGCAAGACCCTTTGCCGCCATCTTAAAGGTAAAGGAATCGATTCTGGTACCCATCATTCTGGTCATCTCCTTTATCGGCGCCTACGCGGTCAACTCTTCCCTCTTTGACGTGGGCCTGGCGCTGATTTTTGGAATCCTCGGATATTTATTGAATAAGTTCGGCTTCCCCCTGGCGCCTATTCTCATGGGAATCATTTTGGGGCCCATCGCGGAAGAAGGGTTGCGTCAATCCCTGGTGGTTTCAAACGGAAGCTGGTCTATTCTGGTGACACAGCCCATTTCGGCCGTATTTCTGGGGGTGACGCTTCTGATCGTGTTGCGAAAGGCATATGTCCTGGCATTCAAAAAAGACTAAAGGAAAGGCGGTTTCAAATGAACGGCATCTATTGGAGCCCAATGCTTGAAACCCTGGAACGGGAAAAGCTTCAAGCCCTGCAACTCAGGAAATTCAGGCGCATCTTCAAATGGGCTTACCAAAACTCAAAATTTCACCGCTCCCTCTATGATGCTGCGGGGATCAAACCACGGGATATCCAGTCTTTCGAGGATATCCAGGCCGTGCCCAAGGTGGAAAAGTCCATGATGCGGGATATTCAGCGCAAAGACCCCTTTCCTTACGGGGATGCCCTTTGTGTTCCCTTGGAAGAGGTCACCGAGTTCCGCCAGACCAGCGGAACCACCGGTCAGCCGGTGTACCAGCCGGACACCTGGCAGGACTGGGAGTGGTGGGCCGAATGCTGGTCCTTCATTCTGTGGGCCCAGGGGTACCGGCCTTCGGACCGGGTGTTCATTCCTTTCGGATACAACGTGTTTGTGGCCTTTTGGGCCGGGCATTATGCGGCTGAAAAGCTGGGGTGCGAAGTGGTGCCGGGCGGTGTTCTGGACACCAAAGCCCGGATTCTGAAGATCCAGGAACTAAAGGCCACCGCCATGATGGCGACCCCCACCTACGTGCTGGGAATGGCTGATACGGCCCGAAACAAAATGGATATCGATCCCACATCCCTATCCATTGACAAAATCACCTGCGCCGGCGAGCCGGGTGCGGGGATACCCACCACCAAGAAGCGTATTGAGGATGCCTGGGGCGCCAAGGTCTTCGACCATGCTGGAGCCACCGAAATCGGGGCCTGGTCATTTGAATGCGCTAGCCAGCCCCGGGGCATGCATGTGAACGAAGGGCTTTTCCTGGTGGAGATTGAGGATCTTGATACGGGAAGAATCATCGAAGAGCCGGGAAAACGGGGTAAAATGATTATCACGGCCCTGGATCGCCAGGCCCAGCCCTGCGTGCGGTTTGACGCCAAGGATATTATCGAATGGGACCCTGATCCGTGCGCCTGCGGCAGGACCTTTCGCCTCATAAAAGGGGGTGTGGTGGGCCGGGCCGACGACATCACCAAAGTGAAAGGGGTACTCCTGGCGCCATCCGCCATTGAGGAAGTTGTGCGGGGCATCGACGGATTGGGTGACGAATTTGAAGTGGTCGTGGACAAGAAGGGGGACGTGGATCGCATTGCCCTCAAAGTGGAAATCATGCCGGGCGCCGAAAACCGTCGCCAGGACATCGAGGCCAGGCTGGTGGATCAACTGCGCATCAAGACCAACCTCCGGTACAATTTGAGCTTTCACGATTATGAGACCCTTCCGCGATACCAGGTGAAAGCCAAACGGTTTAAGGATTTGAGAAAAGGCCATTGATTGAGGAGAAGGAGAGGGGACATGTCACAGAACAGCATCAGCGCAATCTCTCAAAAAGTGCTGGCACTGAAAGAAGCCGCACAGGATATCAAACGCCTTTCAGATGGTTTTCCCGCGGTTGAGCGAAACATTTCACGCATCATGGCCAGCATCAAGATGCTGGAGATCAATACGGTTGATTTGGCCGTGGATGAATGATCGAGCGCGGCATTAAGCCTTCGAAATTAATCGTTGCAGCATGTAATCGGTTTTAAAAGCGGAACATTTCAATGCGGGCCTTCTCATGAAGTGGGTTTTCCGTCTTTTGATTAAAAATCTAACATATAACGTATATTGAATGATTGGAGAAGTTAGGCAAAAGTCGTGAAAAAGAAATTGACAGGCTTCATTCTGTCCTTAATCGTCGCCGGCATCCTGTGGTCTGTTCCCCTTCCCGGAGGTTTGAGCCCGGAGGGACAAAAAGCCCTATCGGTAACGGTCTTCACGGTAATATGGTGGATTTTCGGGGTGACCCATCCCGCCTATACCACCATGGTGATGTTCCTCGGCTATATTCTTCTTGGTTTGGCCACACCGGAAATTGTCTTTCGTCTGGCAAGCCTGCCGCTGATGTGGCTTGTGATCGGTGCTTTTTTGCTGGCCGCCGCTGTAACCAAATCCGGTTTGGCGAGCAGGGTGGCCTACGTATTTATGATCCGTTTCGCCAAGTCATACCGAAACATCGTCGTCCTTGCCTATGTGCTTGGTTTTGTATTGAGTTTTCTGATCCCTCAGCCTTTTCCCCGCACCCTCTTGATCATGGCCCTGGTGTCACAGATCATTAGGAAAAGCGGCGCCAACAACAAAGACGCGGCTTCTTTGGGGCTGGCGGTCTTCACCTCGGCCACCGCCACCTCCATGATTCTGCTGACCGGTGACGCCATGCTGAATGTGACGGCTGTTGCCTTTGCCGGTACGCGTATCGGGTGGCTGGATTGGCTTTCATATATGGCCGTCCCCGGCATATGCGCATCAATTTTAATGATGGTCTTACACCTGGCGTTATTTCGCCAAACCGGCCCAATGAAAATCGACGCCGGGGTTCTGAGAGAAGAACAGAAGAAGCTTGGACCCTTGTCCCGGCAGGAAAAGGCAACCATTGCCTGGGTGTCCATGGCACTACTGTTGTGGGCCACGGATTTTATACACCATATAGATCCCTCCTGGATTGCTTTAGGAGTGGTGGTGGGCCTGTCCCTTCCCATCGTCGGGGACGTGCTGGAACCCAATGACATCAACACCGGCGTTGCCTGGCCAATCGTCATCTTCGTCATCGGCGCTCTGGCCATCGGCACCGTGGGCAAGGAAACAGGGCTGTCCCAATGGCTGGCGCGGATGGCACTACCGTCTAATCCCCCGGAAAACGCTTTTTCTTTTGCAGCGTTGGCATCTTTAGCCACCATGGCCATCCATATGATTCTGGGCAGTGCACTGGCCAGCATGTCCATTGTCTCCCCAACTTTGGTGGATTATGCCGCCACTGCCGGCTGGAGCCCGGTATTTCCGGCGCTCTTGGTGTATACGGCGGTGGAAATCCACTATCTGTTGCCTTTTCAGCATGTAACCATACTTCTGGGGGAAGGAAAAAGGGCAGGCAAATACACGAGCGCCGAGGTGTTGAAATTCGGAATTCCAATGACCGTTGTGACGCTGATTGTCATCCTGCTCATTGAGGTTCCCTGGTGGAAACTGATCGGGTTAATTTAAAGGCGACTTTTCTACATGGTTTCCGTTGTTACCCTTGACAACGGGAAAGGTTATTTGTTATACGTATAATAAATCATCAAGGAAAACCAATAATGTGAAAGGAGACAAAATGACAAACGCTAATCTCCCCCAAAGGACTCGTGAGTATGTCAATGACACGCTAAATTCCAATCACTGGGATCATGTTAACTTCAGGGATGACGACATCATCGTCTGCACCGCCCTTAAGACGGGAACAACCTGGATGCTTCGCATTCTGAGCTTGCTCATCCACCAGGACCTGACCGTGAGCAGCGAGATCATGAAGACCCCCTGGCCCGACTATCGTCTGCTGGCGTCCATTGAAGAAGAAGTGAAAGAAATGGATAAGATAGAATACCGCCGGTTCATTAAGTGCCATGTTCCCCTGGACGGAATCCCTTACAACGAAAATGTCAAGTACATCCATGTTTCCCGTGAACTGCATGATGCGTTCTTTGCGCTGCAAAATCATTGGGAAATTCTAACGGATGAAAACCTGGCCACCAAGGATAAGTACGGAGAAAAGCCGTTCCCCCGCTTTGCGGATGCGGGCGATGTTCATCAGAGATGGCATGACTGGCTGACCAAGAGCGGCGGTTTTTCCTGGGAAAAGGACGGATACCCTTTCTGGTCCATGTTCAGTTATGCGGAGAGTTTCTGGCCATACCGAGAACTGCCCAACATCTTACTGGTCCACTTCACCGATCTCCTGAACGACCTGGAAGGGCAGATGCGGCGCGTGGCCAGATTTGTGGGGATCGATGTTCCCGAAGAAATGTGGGGCGATTTTGCCAAGGCCGCGCATTTTGATTCCATGAAAAAGGATTTGAAAATTCTTCAACCCAAATTTGACAAAATGTTCAAGGGCGGCGGCGACGCTTTCATGGACCGGGTGGACGGCATCTGGGTGGACATTCTGACGAAAGAAGAAGATACCGCCGCATACGAGGCCAGAGCCGGCCAGCTCGATCCGGAATTGCGCCGGTGGATCGAAAAGGGAAGTCTGGAAATCGGCCATTATCCTGACGGAAAGAAATAGTCCAATCCGCGATCTTCCAAGTGCCATTGGGTGTCTCAAAGAGACCCGGGGACAGCTTCCGGTCTGCAAAGAACCGGCTGATCCCGGAAATTGGCAGGTGCTTATAAAAGGGCAGGGCGGGGCCGCTGGTGGCCCCGCCCACCCGCTCCTTCGTTTCAGTGAACGTCTGTTGACATGTACATTAATCGGATGTACAATCCCCAATATGAAATACGAATGGAATTCAGCAAAAAATGAATGGCTGAAAAATGAGAGAAACATATCTTTCGAAAAGGTCATTTTCCATCTATTGCAGGGAGATCTATGGAAAGTTGCTGACCATCCGGACCAGGGAAAATATCCGGGTCAACAGATTTATTTTGTTGCCGTTGAAGACTATGGTTATCTTGTGCCACATGCCATTGAAAAAGAGTATGTTTTTCTGAAAACCATCATCCCGAGCAGAAAGGCGACCAGAGATTATCATTCGGAAAGGAGGGGCAAAAGTGAAATATGATGAAGAAGAGAAAGGTATTCTGGATGCTTACGAAAGTGGTAAAATGAAGCTTCGCAAGCCGACGAAAAAAGAAATAGAAAGCATCAAGGCCGCAGCAAAAAGCACATTTAAAAAAGATAAACGGATTACGATACGTCTGTATGACCATGATTATCGGGGAATTCAAAAAAAGGCCCTGGAAATGGGTATTCCCTATCAAACGTTGATTTCCGGGATCGTTCACCGTTACATTGAAGGCGATTTGGTTTCGAAAAACTGAATCATCACGGAAGTTTGATTTCTTCCTTGACATGTATCCTGATAGCATTCTAATCTAGCTGAAATATTGAATAAACTAAGAGGTAACGGCGCCTCTTCTGCGTGACGGTGGGCAGGTTTTGTATCATCTCGTGCGGAAGAGGTTTTTTTTGCTCGGGGATCGGCATGGGACCTTTCAATCAAGGAGGCGCAGAGAATTATGGGGATCTTTCTCAGCATCTTAATGTGGGCGGCGGGTATCGCCCTGGCGGTTCAGGCCTTTGTGGGCTTGGGCTTTTTTATCTCTTCCATCTATGAAAAGGAGCCCCGGGCGACTTTTTGGGGGTTTTTGCAGTTCCTGGGAATGCTGGGGCTTTTCGTGGTCTTTTTGTTGCTGGGCCTTTCCGGTCTTTTCAACAGCGGTTTTGGTGCGGTCATTCTGGTGCTGGGCTGTCTAATGGGTATCACCGCGGTCGCTGTTGCCGCGCGAAGGACCGCGGTCAATCAGCGGGCCCTAAAGGGGGCCATGGGGTATGTGACCGGTGATGTCAGGAGGTTTGACGAGCGGGATCAGGTGTTTGCCCGTAACCGAGGTCTGAGGACCGGTTCAAGGGAGTACCGGGCCTATTACGGGGATCATCCTGAAAAGGAGGCAGTCGATGCTGATCGTCGTGCCAAGGGTGGTCCCATCGGCATTCCGGGTACCATTGACAGGCCTTATGCGGATGCGGATGTGGCCATGCTCATGGGGTCCCTGGCCATGCCGCACCACCTGTCGGCACCGGACATCGTAAAACCGAAACCGCATCCGCTCATCCCCCCAAAAAGAAGCGAAAACCCCGTTCACCTTTCCCCCCAAGAGGCTTCCATCCGGGTCAAAGGGTATGTGAGGAATCTGGGGGCGGATCTGGTGGGAATCACCGAAATAAACCCCCTCTGGGTCTATTCACACAGGGGTGAGATATTCCGGGAGAACTGGTCCGACTGGGGCAAGGAGATTGAGTTGACCCATGGGTACGCCATCGTCTTTGCCGAGGAGATGTCCCTCGATTTGATCGGCCCTGCGCCCCACACCCCGACCCTCGTTGAAAGCATGAACAATTACGCCAAGGGGGCCTATGTGAGCACCCAGTTGGCGGCCTTTATTTCAAACCTGGGCTATTCGGCCACGGCCAACCATTTGCGCCATTATGAGGTGATTCTGCCGCCCCTGGCCGTGGATGCGGGCCTGGGTGAGATCGGACGGCTGGGATACCTTTTGACCCGGGAATTCGGGCCGCGTATCCGGCTGAGTGCGGTGACCACCGACATGCCGCTTCTTTGTGATAAGCCGGTGGACATCGGTGTTCAGGATTTCTGTAAAATCTGCAAGAAATGCGGGGTCTGCTGTCCGTCAAAATCCATTCCTCTGGAAGAGGATCCCGTTTTGCATAACGGATGCCTGAAATGGAAACTGGATGATGAAAGCTGTTTCAACTATTGGGGCAAGGTGGGGACCGACTGCAATGTGTGCATGAAGGTCTGCCCCTTTAGCCACGCGCGAACCTTCCCCCATCGGTTGATCGTCTGGTTGATCAGCCGGAACCGGATCTCGCGTCGAGCTTTCTCCATATTGGACGACATCTTCTACGGCCGAAAGCCGAGACCGAAAACGGCCCCCCAATGGGCCGCCTTTACAAGGTTCTAGGTTGATGAGGAAAAGGAGGAACGTTGATACCGGGTGACAAGTCGGTTCGAGGTCCTGGAACCGACGGGCGCATTGGCAATGATCCCCTCGGAGCTCAGACACCCCCCAGATAGGCCTTTTGGACCTGCTCATCTTTGAGCAGTGCCCCTGCCATATCCGATCCGGTCACCTGTCCGTTTTCAAGAAGATACCCGCGATCCGCAATGGCGAGGCTCTGTTTTGCGTTCTGCTCCACAAGAAACACGCCGACACCCTTCTCACGGATACGGGCCAGCGTGCGAAAGAGTTCCTTGCAGAGAACCGGTGCCAGTCCCAGGGAAGGTTCATCCAGCATCAAGATGGAGGGGTGGGACATGAGGGCCCGCCCGATGGCCACCATTTGTTGCTCTCCACCGCTCATGGTTCGGACGATCTGTTTTCTGCGGGCCCCCAGCACGGGAAAAAGGTCAAGAACCCGTGCCATGTTTTCCGCTTCTCTCTCCCTGGCCCTGCCTGGATGGGCGCCCAGTGCCAGATTCTCCTGCACCTTCAGATCACCGAAGATGCCCCTTCCCTCCGGTACGAGGCTGATGCCTGCTTCAACTATCTCATGGGATTTTAATCCGGTGATCTCCTGGCCGTTTAAAAAAACGGCGCTTCCTTTCTTTTTGGGGATGAGTCCGGAGATCGAACGAAGAAGCGTGCTCTTGCCGGCCCCGTTTGCCCCCAGCATCACGACAATGTCACCGGTTGGAACCGTCAAAGATACCTCCTCCAGAGCCCGGTGCTGACCGTAATAAACGGTAATATCCCTTGTTTCAAGCATCGGATTCTCCCAGGTAAGCCTGAATGACCTTCGGATCGCTCAATACCTCTTCGGGAGATCCTTCCGCGATTTTAACGCCGCTATTCATGACAACGCAGCGGTCACAGAGGCTGCGGATGGCATCCATTACATGTTCTACAATGATGATGGTTCTACCCTCGCGGCGGAGTTCCTTGATCAACGAAATGCCCGTCTTCAATTCCGTGGGGTTCAGGCCCGCGAGCCACTCATCCAGGAGAAGGAGTTTGGGATCACCGGCCAGGGCCCTTGCCAGTTCAACTCGCTTCTGGTCGATGTAGTTCAACGCTGATACGGGTGCTTTTTCCGCGTGACCGATTCCCAAACGATCCAGAAGACGGCGGGCGTTCTCCGCCAGCGATTGACCCCATTGCCGGCGATGGCCGAAAACGCCGCCTGCGGCCACATTCTCAAGGACCGTCAGCGAAGGGAGGATACGGACCAGTTGAAAAGTACGGGCGATTCCCATCCGGGATATCCGGTTGGGTGGGGCGCCTGAGATCTCCTCACCGTAGAGGAATATGCTTCCGGATGTGGGTCTGAGGTTGCCTGAGATCAGATTCATCATGGTGGTCTTGCCTGAACCGTTGGGTCCGATCAATCCCAATACTTCTTGTTCCTCCAACCGGAAATACATGTTTGAAACGGCGACAATGCCACCGAAGCTTTTGGTGATGTTTTCGATTTTTAGTGCGGCGTTTTGCATCATGGCAACATCAATCAGGCCCGTTTCCGCGGGAGATCAGGCTTTCAAACAATCCGGCCACACCCTTTGGAATGAGATAGACGATCAACAAAAAGGCCACTCCCAAAAGCAGAGTTGTCTGATTGGGGAAATTGGCCGAAATAAAATCCCACAAAAGCGTAAAGGGTATAACGCCCAGAATGGGACCCCATAGCCGGTGCATTCCGCCCAGAAGCGCCATGATAACCACCTGAAAGGAGATGATGGGGCTAAAGGCGATGGTCGGTTCCACATAGGTCCACCGGGGCGCCAGAACGGCCCCTGTGATGGCGGCAAAGGTGCCCGATGCCATAAACAAAGCCACCTTGCTATATGCGGTGTTGATGCCGCAATGCACCGCCACGGTTTCATCATTTCCGATAATCCGAAGGGCAAAACCCAACCGGGATCGTCCGATCCACCATCCCACCAAGAAGACCAGCGCGGCAAGACATAATAACTCCCAATAGATGACAGTTTCAGTGATGTTGGTGAGGACGTAGAGACCGCTGCTGGTCCCCATGGTGGTCTGTATCCAGGTCATGACCTGCCGGATGAGTTCAGAAAGACCCAGCGTGAAAATAACGAAATAGACGCCCGATATACGCAATGTGGCCAGGCCCACGATGGCGGCAAGAACCGCTCCCACCAGCGCCGCCGCACACACCAGCAGCGGATAGGGAACGACCTCGATAAATCCGGCAACCACATACATGCCGAGCCCGAAAAAGGCGGCGCTGGCAAGAGAAATATAGTGGGTGGGGCCGGAGAAGAGGGCCCAGGAGGTGGCCAACACCGTATACATCACAATGGTCACGCCCATGGAGATCCAATATCCTGCGTCCGTCAACGGGAGCAGGGCCGCCAGTCCAAAAAGGGGGCAGATCAAAGCGAGATTTCGTTTTTCCTTAAAGGTCAAGAGGGCCGCCTCCCCAAAAGCCCCTGGGGCCTGAACAGCAGGATGAGGATAAAGAGCAGATAAGCGGCAGCAAGGGTCAATCCCGGATCAACCCAGCTGGCCACCGCGGTCTCAGCCAGCCCCAGCATAAATGCCGCGAGAATAACACCCCGCAGGTCTCCCACACCGCCCAATATCACGATAATGAGCGCTTTCATGGTAAATACGACACCGATTGAGGCATCAAATATCAAAAACATGCTGAGCATACAGCCACCCGCCGCCGTAACCGCCCCTCCCAGGGAGAAGGCCATTGCCAGAATCCTTGGGACATTGATGCCCACAAGCCCCGATGCCTCGGAACTGATGGCAACGGCCCTAAAAGTCATGCCCGTCCGGGTTCTGTAGGTCCAGAAGATTAATACCGATCCCAGGGCCAAAGACATGAGGAATGCCATGACCCGGTTTAAGGCATAGGGATGGCCTAAAATATTGAGCGGTTCGGCCAGATAGGAATAGCTGAAGTATTCCCCGCCGAAGATGGCCAGCATGATTCCCACCATGACGAATGTGATACCGAAGGTGGCAAGGATGCTGTCCACTTCCAATTGACCATGTGTCTTGGCACGGCGGACGAGCGGTTGAAGCAGCCACCGGTAGATGAGCCAGTTCAGAACAAAGGATAGGGGCATGACAAGCATTACGGATAGGACGGGGCTTAATTGAGCGCCCGTATAGAGCCAGAAGGCACCAAAGGCGCCCGCTACCAGCAACTCACCGTTGGCAAGATTCATGATCCTGGCCACGCCGTATTGGAGCTGCAGCCCCATTGCGATTAAGGCATAGGTTCCGCCAAGCAGGATACCGATAATAAAAACTTCAAGCATTTGAGATTACCTGAAATGAACGTTGCCGGTGCAAAAATAGCCCTGAACCCCTATCAATAACGATTACCAAGCGGGCTTGGCTTTGACAGGCTTGGCACCCGGTCTGCCCGTGGAGCTGACACCGTAGAACTTGCCGTTCTGCCATTGACCGACGGTCCAGAATTCTTCATTGTTCTGCCGAACGAATTTAACCGGGCCGATGACCGTATCAAAGGTATGGGTCTTGATATATTCCGTAACCGCCTTCCTGTCTGTTGAACCCACGCTTTCAATGGCCTTTTCCAGAATCTCCAATGCGGCATAGGTTACCGGGCTGGCCCAGTAATCCGGTTCCTTTCCGGTCACCGCTTTGTGGGCTTTGATGTAGGCCTGCATTTCAGGCGTGTCCGGGTTGATACCGCCCGCACCCAAAATACCTTCCGCATTTTTTCCGAATTTTTTACCAAAGGCGGGAAAGGCGGTGGCCACGGCCGAATAGTGGGCCTTTACGTCCAGCCCTTCGATCTTTGCTTGTTCCGTGAGTCCGAAAGTATCTCCGGGGTAGGACCATGCAACGAAAGCGTCAGGATTAGACGCCTTCGCACCCCGGATCACGGGTGACAGGTCCTGGGAGCCAAGGGGATAGGATTTGTCATAGACGATCTCAAAACCAGCCTCTTTAAAGAGGGGTCGGGCGGCGTTCGCCAGTTCGATGCCAAAAGCATCCGCCACGTTGACCATGGCCACGCGGTTGCCGATGAGTCCGTCGTTTTTCATCTTTGTAAGTATTTTGACCACATCCTTGGCAAGGGAGCTGGTATCTCCCAATAAAAAGAAGATATTGGAATACCGTTTTGTCAACTCAGGAATCTTATCGGTAATGGCGGTTGTGGCGAGTTGCGGATAACCGTGTTTTGCAAATATTGGGGCCGTGGCCAGATTCAAGCCGGTCCCGTAGGGTGCGATGATGAATTCCACCTTGTCCTGGGTCGCCATCCGTTGGATGTTTTTGATGGCTTCCCCGGGAGAAGTGCGGTCATCATATTCCACCAATTCGATTTTTGCCTTACCGTCTTTTAGCTGAAGGCCCCCTCTGGCGTTTACCTCATGTACCCAAAGCTTGATATTGGGCCAATGGGTAACAGCGGTACCACCGGCCAAGGGACCTGTCTTCGCCGCTGATGCGCCGATTTTGATGGTATCTGTGGCCAGGGCCGAGCCTGCCAGTGAAAGAGAGACCATGACAACCAAAAAAGCCAGAACCTTTTTGAAATAACGCTTTAACATGTCTGTAAACTCCTTTCATTCGTAAACGTGAGCAGTTACCTCCGATACCCTTTTGCGAAAACCGACCAAATTCCCCGGGACGTCATTTGGGAACGGGTTTCCGCATCATGGGGACCAGAGAACACCGATCCCCCCAAAAAAAAACCCCTTTTACACAATACTGCGCAGCAAAAGATGCGCAACATCACGCAAAAGAGGCGCCGTTACCTCTTAACAGATCCTTTAATCGAAAGGCAGCTAATATTATTTTTTTGATGATGTCAAGTACTATTTTTTGCAATAAAGAAAGAAGTCTCCGTAATTCATACCTGTTGGTTATCTGGTTGGATTTGAGGTGGCCTATATGGTACCTGAAACCACATGCGCTCTGTTTTGTCATGTTGGGTACTTTGCTTTCCTGTAAAGTGAACGGGCTGTTGAGACGGTGATGAAAACGGCCCATCATCTGGTCAAGGAAGAATTCCCAGAGATCACGACCATCGTCCCTCTTTGAAGAAGGTCAGAAGCTTGCCTGATGCGGTTTTTTCGCTGGCATAATTTGTTGGGCACTATTCCTGGTATTTGTCCTGTGATTTTTTTCTTGACACCGACAAGATCGAAAGCTATCCTGGAATTTAATAGCGATTTGAAAATGTAATGACGCATTTTTAGAGGTAATGACGCCTTTTCACCTGTTGCCGGTGAAGAGGCTTTTTTTTTGGAATGCTGAAGCGTTGACGCATTCAGGAGGTAATGGCGCCTCCTTTGCCTGCGGAAGGGCAAAGGGGGCTTTTTTGTTGTTGGAAGGAGGAAACGCAATGTCTTTGGAGAATAGAAAGATCGTGGTGACAGGTGCGGCCTCGGGCATCGGTGCCGAGACCGCTAAAGTGCTGAAAGAAAAGAGTGCAACGGTCATTGGTGTTGATTTAAACGAACCGATCGCCGATGTGGATCGATACATTCAGGCTGATCTCTCAGATTCTGGGTCCATTGAGACGGCGGTTGATGCGATTCCCAAAGGGATTGACGGGCTCTGCAATATTGCGGGCCTGCCGCCAACAAAGGATCGGGCCCTGGTGCTGAAGGTGAATTTCCTGGGGCTCAGACATTTTACCGAACTGATGATCAACAAGCTCAATGACAATGCCTCCATTGTCAACGTGGCCTCCCTTGCCGGCATCGGTTGGCCGGAAGCGGGTGATCAGATCAAGGCAATGCTGGCGCTACGGGATTTCGATGGCGTAGAGGCCCTCTGCGAAGAAACAGACGTGGCCCAGGAAGGCGGAAGGTCCTATTTCTTTTCCAAGGAAACCCTGATCGTCTGGACCATGATGAATCGCTGGACATGGCGCGATCGAGGGATTCGGATCAATGCCGTGAGCCCGGGTCCTGTTGAAACGCCCATCCTTCCCGATTTTCTTGAGACCTTGGGGGCCCGCGCCGAAGAGGACATGAAGGTCATGGACCGTCCGGGGCGGCCTCCTGATATCGCACCGGTCATCGCCTTTCTTTTAAGCGAGGAGAGCGGATGGATCAGAGGGGCCAACATTCCATGTGACGGCGGCATGAATCAACATGTTTTGTGCAATATCCACGGGCACGTCTAGAGCGGTGCGTGTGAAACGGTTTGCGAGTCTTGACGGATAAATCTGGAAATCCCGGCATGTTGTTCAGGGTAGATCAGGTTTCAAAGAATTTCGGGGGATTGACGGTTTTAGCGGATGTCTCTTTTGATATCGGTGAAAAAGAGATCATCGGGCTCATTGGGCCCAATGGCGCCGGCAAAACCACGCTTTTTAACTTGATCACCGGGATCTATCGGCCCGATGCCGGTTCCGTCACCTATAAAGGGCGGGATCTGGTGGGTCTCAGCCCCGATCGTATCTGCAGGCGCGGCATTGCCAGGACCTTTCAGCTGGTCAGGATCTTTCCCTCAATGACGGTTTTGGAAAATGTCATAGTGGGTGCCATCTACGGAAACCGAAGGACAAAAAAGAGGGCCAGGAAGGATGCGCTTCATTATCTGGAGATGCTGAATTTGCTGGATCTGAAGGACAGGGTTGTTTCTCAGTTGACCATTTCAAACCGAAGGCTCGTGGAGATTGCCAGGGCGCTTGCCTCTGAGCCGGGTCTTGCACTTCTGGATGAGCCCCTGGCAGGGCTCAATCCCACTGAAACCCATCATATCATGGATCTCATCTTGGATATCCGGAAAACCCACGGTGTTTCCATTTTGTGGGTGGAACACAAGATTGATGCGGTATTCAGCATCTGTGACCGAATCGTGGTACTGGATTACGGTAAAATGCTGGCCCAGGGCAAAGCGGCGGAAATCGCCGAAGATCCGAAGGTGGTGGAGGCGTATCTTGGCGAATCCCCTGCTTAGGGTCAAAGACCTCAACGTATCCTACGGTGATGCCCAGGCACTGTGGGATATCGGTTTCCAGGTTCAAAAAGGAGAGGTTTACGCAATCATCGGATCCAATGGCGCTGGAAAATCGACCATCCTCAAGACCGTTTCAGGGCTGGTGAAACCCACCTCCGGGGAAGTGCGCTTTAAAGGTTTTCGCGGGGATGGCACGGGTGCCGAGGTCATGGTAGAGCGCGGTATTTCCCTGGTGCCCGAAGGGCGGGGCCTGTTCACCGGGCTCACGGTCCTGGAGAACCTTGAATTGGGGGCCTTTACGAAGCGGGCAAGACCCCGGTTGGTGGAGACCCTCGACTGGGTCATGGAGATCTTTCCCATTGTCAAGACGAGAAAAAATCAGATGACCGGAAAGATGAGCGGCGGGGAACAGCAAATGGTGGCCATCGGTAGGGCGCTCATGTCGAGACCGGACCTTTTGATGCTGGATGAGCCTTCACTGGGGTTGGCGCCGCTTATTGTGAAGGACGTGTTCGACATCATCGAGACCCTGAACCGGCAGCAAATGACCCTGCTTCTGGTGGAGCAGAACATCCATAGGGCCTTAAGGATCGCCCATCACGGCCTTGTCCTTAAAACGGGCCGGATCACCCTCAAGGGAAAAGGGGAGGAGCTGCTGGCCAATCCCGAGATCCAAAAGGCCTATATGGGGTCATTGAGGTAGTCCGCATGCTCGGCTTTGATTCCATCGATATACTGATCCAGGTTCTGGTGAACGGTGTTCTTTTCGGGACCATGTACGGGATTGCGGCCCTGGGGCTGAGCCTGATCTTCGGGACCATGCAGATCATCTTCATTGCCCAGGGAGTCATGATCGTGCTGGGAGCCTACGGCGCTTTCTGGTTGTTCAGCCTTCTTAGGATTGATCCCTATCTTTCCATCCTGATCGTGGTCCCCTGTGCCATGCTGTTCGGAGCGGGCGTTTATCGGCTGCTGTTCAAGAGGGTGTCGGGCAGGGGTGAGACCGGAAAGGCCGCTTCCCTATTGCTTTCCTTCGGCATGATGGCATTCCTCGAAAACCTCATGAGCGTCCTTTGGACGCCCAATGCCAGGGCCATTCGAACCGGTTACACGGGTCTGGGGTTTTCCGTAATGGAGATCAATTTCAGTTTCAGCCGTCTGATGGCCTTTGCCATGGCCCTTCTGGCAACCATTTCAGTCACGGTTTTCCTCAAAAAGACCATGCTGGGAAAGGCGGTCCGGGCAGCATCTGAAAACGTGGTGTCCGCGACCCTGGTGGGGATCACCCCCCACAAGGTGAACACCCTGACCTTTGCCATGGGAATCGGCCTGGCCGGCCTGGCCGGCGTGGCCACGGCCACCACCTATTCTTTTGACCCGTATTTCGGGTTTATCTTCAGCCTCAAGGCGATGATCGCCCTGGCCCTGGGGGGCATGGGAAACATCATCGGTGCGCTTTTGGGCGGTATTCTCCTGGGGGTCATCGAAAGCCTGGGGGCCTTCATATGGACCGGGGGGTGGGCAGATGTGTTGTCCTACGGCGCTTTCATGGTGGTGCTCCTCATGAAACCGGAAGGCCTGTTCACCAGAACTTCCATGGGTGCGGAAAGACCATGAGCCGGCAAAAAGGGACCATTTCATGTTTCGCAGTTGTTGCCGTTCTGGCGATCATTCCGCTGGTGCTGGATGCTGAAAACAACTACTTTGTCTATTATCTCTTCATGGCCTTTACCTATCTCGCCATGAGTCAGGGCTTTAACCTCATCGGCGGTTACACGGGCCAGGTGTCTCTGGGTCAGCATGCCTTTTTCGGCCTGGGCGCCTATGTGACGGCCATTTTGTGGGAGAGCGCCGATTTAGGCTATTTTAATCCCCTGGCCATGATTCTGAGCGGCCTGATACCGGCGATCCTTGGGGTTTTGGTGGGCATCCCGCTGCTCAGAAAACTGAAGGGAGACTACTTTTCCCTTGGCACCCTGGGGCTGGGGGAGGTCCTCCGGCTCATTTTTATTCAGGGAGGCGCCTTTACAGGGGGCTCCATGGGAAAATATCTCCCGTCCGGCTCCTACGGTTCCATGCTTCCCTATTATTACGTGGCCCTTTTCCTCGCGGTATTTGCCACGGCGGCCGTATTTTTCATTTTGAGATCCCGCTATGGATTGGCATTGATTGCCATCAGGGAGGATGAAGTTGCAGCCCGCGCCAACGGTATCGGGATCCTCCCATATAAACTCTTTTCGTTTTCAGTCTATGCCTTCATTAGCGGTCTTTGCGGCAGTCTTCAGGCTTACTATCTCTTTCATATTCATCCCCAGAACTTCTTCGGCCTCAGCTGGACCCTCTACCCGATTCTCATGTGTGTTCTGGGGGGCGCCGGAACCCTTGGCGGTCCCGTTATCGGTGCATTTGCACTGACGGGCCTTTTCGAGCTGTTGAAGATATGGGTTCCGGGCATCCATCCCATTATCTCGGGAATCCTCATCATCTTATCCATCCTATTTCTTCCGGAAGGATTGATCCGGATGAAATTGAAAAGGCTTTTTGGAAAAGGAAGGCCAAATCCAGTTTATTAGACTTCTAAGAGAGAAAGGAGATGTGGCATGAAAAACGAATCAGGTTTATTTAAATTTGGAATGGTTTTTTTGATGTTGGCGATCATAACATTTTTGTCCGTGCCGGCAACAGCCGAGGAAAAGAAGACCATAAAGATCGGCGCACCCCTTCCATTGACCGGAATTCTGGCCGGCGGCGCCCTTGAACAGAAATGGGCCTATGAACAGGCCGTGGCCGACATCAACAAAAATGGCGGCATTTATGTAAAGGAATATGGGAAAAAGCTTCCTGTTGAACTCATCATCGCCGATGCCGAAAGTGATCCGGGAAAAGCGGTGGCCGCAACGGAAAAGCTCATCAAGGTTGATAAGGTGGACGCCCTTTTGTCCGGTTTTACCACCAACCATGTGATCCCCACCTGCATGACCGCTGACAAATACAAGAAATATTATCATGCAACCACCTGCCTCGTACCCCCTTGGTCACAGCAGAAATTCAAATGGTCAACCCTTTTCTTTTTCGACATCATGCAAGCCGCTTCAAATCCCTATGTGGTCATCAACGGCATGGATGAAAAAGAGAGGCCCAAGCGGCTGGCAATTCTCATGGAGGACACCATCGACGGCAGGGCTTTTGGCGGGGCATTTAAGGAGATGGCAAGAAAATACGGCTATAAGTTTGTGGTGGATGAGCCCTTGGCCGTCGGGGCGAAGGACTATTCATCCCAGATCCTCAAACTCAAAGGCAAAAAGGTGGACGGTATCCTGATTTTTGCGGCAGACGGAGACTGCGTCACCTTTGTTCGTCAGATGAAAGAGGCGGGCTTAAACGTCAAATTCCTGATGGGCTACAAAGGGACCTGGGCCCATGAATTCTACAATGCCTTGGGACCCGACTCAGAAGGGATTCTGATGGACGGGTTCTGGTCGGAGGATTTCAAATATCCCGGTGCAAAGGAACTGGGGACGAGATACTATAAAAAATATGACAAGCACTCCGTTTCCATCGGCCTTTACTACGCCCTGGCCCAAATCCTTTTTAAGGCCATTGAAAAGGCCGGCACCCTGGATTCCGCTGCCATCAAACAGGCTGTCTTGAATAATGATTTCAAAGGCACGGTCATGGGGGACGTGAAATACGGGAAAGATAATGTCGCCATTCATTTGAGCACGGCCCACCAGTGGCACGACGGTTATCAGGAACTCTCCTTTCCGGAGATTGAAGGGGGATGGAAGACCCAGGCGATCAAGCCCTGGAATGACAGATAATGAAGTCATCCAACTGATTTCAGGGTGGTAATGGGCCCCTTTGCCAAGATCGCTGGCACATGGGGCCTTTTTATTAAAGGATTATGCCCGGCTAGCGGCCAATTCGTCAGACAGCTCTTTCGTGTGGCCCACAAAAATGCACTGAGTTGGGCAGGCTTGACTGCAGGCGGTTCTCTCTCCTTTTTCCAGTTTTTCCAGGCAGAGATTGCATTTTATTGCCAGTTCGGAATTTTCGTCAAATTGCATGGCACCGAAAGGGCAGGCTTCCATACACTCTTTACATCCGATGCAGAGCTCATTTTCGATGAGTACGATACCCATATGGTTCCTGTGGATCGCCTCAACTGGACAGGCCCCAAGGCAGGGTGCCTTGGCGCAGTGGTGGCAGTAGACCGGGACAAAATCAGGGCTTTTTTCAATGACCCGAACCAGTCTCGGCCCCACTCCCAATCCGTTTTCCTGTTTGCATGCCACTTCACAGGCATGGCACCCCATGCAGTCTTTTTTCATAAACATGAATGATATTTTTCCCATTTCTTTCTCCTTTAATCTCACCTGACACATCGGACATGATAGTGGTTCGTTTTATAGTAGCTGAGCACATAAGCCCCGTCGTAAATGATGATCCAGGCATTCTGTGTATTGGCCTCAAAGGTCGTGGCGGACCAATAGGATCGCCGGTCCCTGAAAGGTACCTCCTCCCTCAAGATGGGCCGGTAGCGGCTTCTATCCAGCAACGTTTCCAATTCCCGGATTGCCGGCAGGCGCCAGTCTCTAAGACCTTCCAGTTCCAAGGAGCCGGCATAGGCCATGGCATCATGCCAGCTCATGTTGCCGGGGCTTCTTAACTGCCACTTGAGCCCGGTCAACGGGTCCTGCCAAAAGGACTTGTTCTTAGACCTTGGAGACATTGCATAGACAATTTCTTAAATTGGTGGAACCGATTGCAGGGTCCAAGGTTTCATAGGAATTATCCATCAACAGGTTGATGTTAGAGATGTCCCAGCCGTGTCCCGGGCCTTCCATTTCCGGATACCACCAGCCGTGTTCCGCAACGATCACGCGGGGATCAATGCCGGTGTTGAACTTGGCCTTTTCCTTCGCCTTCCCTCTTGGAGATTCAATCCAGACCCAGTCCCCTTCTTCAATCCCTTCTTTCCGAGCCGTATCCGGATGGATCTCCACAATGGGATCGGGTCTTATTTCCCGCAACCAGGGGAGCATTCGGTTGGCGGAATGGAAAAATGTGGGTGTTCGGTAACCGGCATTCAAGATATAAGGGAACTTGTCCACCAGCTCTGGCTTGGAAACCGGGCTCTCAGGGATTTCGGTGTATTTGGGCAATGGGTCATATCCCCATTTTTCAAGTACCGTTGAATAAAGTTCGACCTTTCCAGTGGGGGTTGAAAAGCCCCGTTCCTTGTATTTATGGTAGACCATTTCTCCTTTGAGATATCCCTTTTCCTTGAACTGGTCCCAGGTAAGCCCCGAAGGCTCCAGAAGATAATCCAGGGCATCTTCCACCGTGGGCCACCACTCCTGGCCCATTCGTTTGCCAAGTTCCATGAAGATTTTGTGGTCCTGCCAGCATTCGCCGATTTCCACGCATTTTTGGCGGGCAATGACAAACCCGTGGCGCTTCCAGTTGTCGGCAACGTGGTCCTGTTCCAGCCAGGTACCGGCGGGCAGAAAGATATCGGCAAGCTCGGCGGTCGGGGTCAGGAAGAGATCAATAACCACCAGAAATTCCAGGGCTTTTAATGCCTCATATGCCTCCCTGGCATTGGCCCGGGTCATGACCGGATTGGTGCCGCACAAAAGACCCGCCTTAAGTTGGTAGGGTTCCCCCGTTAGAATGGAGTCCCAGGCCTTTTTTGGGTTGATCAATGCAACGCGTGCGCCAAGGGGAAAAACATCGCCCCCCAGCCGTTTGGCGCGTTGTTCTTTCGGAAGATCCTTGTGACGTGAAAACTCGGACACGGTCCTTGTGGGAGGATTGACATAAAGGACATTGCCGCCGGGAGTGTCCAGGTTTCCCGTTGCCGCCATCAACCCCGTGATGATCCGGGTACAATCGGCGCAGTTGTTGGTCTGCTCCGTGGGGACCCCCCAATGGATGCAGGCCGGTTTGTTTTTGGCATAGAGCCTTACCGCCTTGCGGATCTTCTCCTTGTCCACCCATGTGATCTCCTGGACTTTTTCGAGAGGATATTCTTTGACGCGGTCTTTAAAGGCCTCCCAACCGTTGATGTGGTTTTCCGTGAACTCCCTGTCGTAAAGCTCTTCTTCCAGAATGACGCTGTGGAATCCCATGGCAAGGGCCGCGTCGGTTCCTGGCCGTAGCTGGAGCCAGATGTGGGCCTTCTTTGCCACAAAACCTTTTCTGGGGTCGATGCAGATGACCTTTGCCCCTTTTTTGTGGTTGCTCCAGAAATCGACGCCCTTGTACTCGTCGGGATTGGTCCACTGGGGATTACATCCCCACATGACAATACATTTGGGGCCGCCCCGGTAGTCACAGATGGGAAGGGTACCGACGGTAATCAGCGTTGATGCGACACGGGAGACGTAGCACATGTGGCCCGCTGTCAGTACGTTGGGAGTGCCCAGCATATTGGCAAACCGGTAGAGATGGCTTTCATAGTCCCTTCCTGTTCCCTGCCCCACGACAATATGTTCGGCCCCGAACGCGTCCTTGACCGCCTGGAATTTGGCGGCAATCTCATCAAGGGCCTCATCCCAGGTGATCCGGGTCCACTGACCGTCGATTTTTTTCATGGGGTGTGTGATCCGTTCCGGGCTGTAAGCCATCTGGGTGACGGCCAGCCCTTTGGAGCAAAGGGTACCGTAGCTGATGGGCGAATCGGGATCGCCTTCCACCTTTATCACCTTGCCGTCGGCCACATGGGCGATAACGCCGCACCCTCCGTGGCAGTTTCTGCAGGCGGTTCTGATTTTCTTTATTGCTGCTGTCATGGTTTCCTCCTGGGTTTGCGGTTGATTTTTGCTTCGATATCTTTTCGAAGGGCCTTTTTATCCAGTTTCTGGGCAGCGGTGTAGGGCATGGCATCCAGAAATTCGATGCGCTCGGGGAGTAGAAGAACCGAAGCTTGTTGGGACTTCAAGAAGTTGACGATGTCGATGAATGTCAGGGCGGCGCCTTTCCGGAGTTCGATATAGGCACAGGCCCTTTCCCCGAGGACCGGGTCGGGCATGGGAACCACCGCAACAGCGGCCACATCAGGGTGTTTGGTGATGAGTTCTTCAATCTGCCGGGTGCTGATACTCTCCCCACCACGGTTGATCATTTCCTTGATTCGGCCGGTCAGGGTGATATAACCGTTTTCATCAAACTTCCCAACATCGCCGGTCTTAAAATACCCGTCAAGGGTGAAGGCTGCCTTATTTTCTTCGGGGGTCTTGTAATAGCCGGTAAAGACGCCTGGGCCTTTGAGGACCAGTTCCCCTTCAACACCTGTTGGCAAGGGCTTTTCATGAAAATCAATGACACGGTAATCATCATAGGGGCAAGTGGGTCGTCCCACAGTGGTGCAGATGGTGTCAATGTCGTCAGTGGATCGCGTGATTGTGGTCATCCCTTCGGTGGCGCCGTAACCGTTAAAAAAGGTCATTCCAAGGGTATCGAAAACGCTGGCTACGATATCCGGGTGGCTTGCGGCGCCGGCGCTGTGCATTTTCTTGAGGGATGAAAGGTCATGATATTTCAGTTTTTCATAGCCCAAAAGCCGCTGGGCCAGTGCCGGCACCCAGATGATAGAGGTGACCTTCTCCTTTTCAATGGTCTGGCAGATATCCGAGGCATCCGTGGAATCCAAAAATATGGTTTTGCCAATTGTGGCAATACTGCCCAAAAAGCCCTTTGTAAAAGAAAGGTCGTGGCCGATGGGGCCTGCGATCAGGTTGATGTCCAGGGTGTGCTGATCCCAGGATCTGGCGCAAAAATCGGCACAGGTAACAAGGCTGTTGTGGGTTCGCGGCACAATTTTGGGGGACCCCGTAGTGCCGCCCGTGGGCCCCATGTGGGCTACCTGCATGGGGTCCGGGCGGAGATCTAAAAGATGTTCTTTTTCTACCGGACCCAGGACGGGATTTGCCATCAGCTCTTCCATACGCAAAAAGGGGCCTTGCTTATTCACATCCCGAACGGTGATGACGTGCTTGAGCCCTGAATGCGCTTGTAATACTTCATCCACGATCGGAACAAAGTCCGTTTTTCTATGGCAGAATGCCACAATCCAGCCTGTGGCGCCTGTGAGTTCGACGAGACGACCAATTTCAAGCTGGCGATAGCGATCGATGAGCAGCACCGGAATGGCGCCTATTTTCTGTAGGGCGAAATAGGAATAGATAAACTCATTCCAATTGGGCAATTGAACCAGAACCCGGTCCAAGGGGTGAATGCCCATTTCAAGAAGCGCAACGGCGAGTTTGTCAGCCCCGGCTCTGGCCTCTGCATACGTCAGGCGGCTTTGTCCGTCGACAAACGCTTCCTTTGAGGGATGAATGTCAGAGGCCCTGTCCAGCAGGTCCCCCAGAGTCAGTCCGTACCACCACCGCATTCTGTCGTACAATGCGGCGTCTTCCTTTTTGTAGGGGATGACGCCTTGTAATAGAGTATCCATGATCCATCTTCCCTGTTTGTGTCAAAGCCAATCTTCCCGGTTTTAAGCGTCACAAACTTTCAAGAAGCCAGCGACTCAAAAAAACTTACATATTATGAAAGGTACTTTCAAACGAAATCTATCATCTCTGGCAAGCCCTGTCAAGTTAAAAACAAAGAATAAGACGCCACAATTTCCATGATGCATGTCTTGTTGAAAAATATCTCATAAATAAAACAACATTTTAATGATAATCTAAGAAAGCCTGAAAAGGTTCTCCATGATCTATCAAAGGCACCTCTATGTTTCCATTTTGATGTATAGTTTTTTGCAGTTAATAAAATAATGAAAACGACTTCCATAATATGGAAATAGAGCAAAATCGAATTACGGTAAATGCGTTTCATTTCCGTATACAATTGACATGAATCGGAAAAACTGGGTATTATCAAGAAAAACGAATTGTTAGGCGTATGAAGGTTCTTCACGTGAGATTGTTGGGAAAATTGAGGAAGATTGAGATTTGCCGATCTACTTTGAAGCACACATAGGGAAAAGCATTGCCGAAAACCCCGTGGAGATGGGGCGGGAGGCGGCCTCCCAGGCACTTTCACGCCGGGAGAAATTCCAGCCGAGTCTCGCCGTTGCGTTTGTTTCTCCCGAGCTGGATGTTCTTGAGGTCAATCGGGGGATGGTGGATGTTCTTGAGGACTGCCCGCTCATCGGCACCAGTGCCGCCGGAGAGATTGCGGATGGGTTTTTGAGGAACAGTGTCGTTGTGACCCTCCTTTGTTCGCCCCATATCAATGTGAAACTGGGTATGGGGGAAGGGGTTTCGACGGATCATCAGAAAGCCGTCAATGAGGCGCTCAAAGATGCTGACATTTCTGAATATTTCGATGCGAGATTTCCGGAACACCAAATGCTCAATGTGTCGGCTTCGGGAACGCTGGGAGTGTCGCCGGTGCTGCTCATGATTTTCACGCCGGGGGCCACCAAGAGCGGTTTCTCTCTTACCCATGATATTCATACGTTTCTTCGCAAAAGCTCCGCCAATCGGATTCCCATTTTTGGCGGCAGCTCAGGAGATTATTTTCGTTATGGCCCCAACTATCAGATGATCAATAGCCGGGTGTCAAACGATGCCGTTGCACTTGCTTTTTTGGAAACGGAGATCCTTTTCGGTCTGGGCATGTCGCACGGGTTTTCTCCGACCACGAAGCGCACATTGGTGACAAAGGCGTCCAGCCACATCGTGCAGCAGTTCGACAACCGCCCCGCGGCCGATGTTTATGCGGAAATGCTGGAAATTCCCGTGGCACAAATCAGGGACAATCTGCCGGCGCCCCCTTCTCCTTTGAACGAACACCCTTTCGGTTCCATGGATGTTTACGGCAATTCCCTTTTGCTGGTGCCGGAGAAGATTTTGGCGGACGGGTCCATCCAGTTTTCTCACCTTGTTGGGAATGATCGGGTGATGACCCTCATGCAGGCGGATCGGGGTGAAATTGCAAAAGCAGGCGTTTCCGCCTACGAAAAGGCCGTGCGGTACGGCGGCCTCAGAAAACCTGAAATCGGGTTCATGTTTTCCTGTGCCTTACGACTAACGGATGCGGTTGAGCAGGAAGAAATTACACGCGTGCTGACCCACGCAAAGCTGCCGCTTTGCGGTTTCTACACCTATGGCGAAATGGGCATTTTTGATGACGGCCTCCCGGTCTATAACAATCAGTCCGTGTCAACGCTGGTGTTTTCAGACGAGCTGAATCCCGTGGCTTCCCTGATGCATCAAAGCAAACGGGTTTACCGGGAATTCTCGACGAGACTGGATCGAAAAGTCTCACAAATCAGGTCCATCAGAAGCGTCAACCGCATTATTCAGGATGGGACCGACGCAGGCGGTCTGTTGAAGGCGCTGACAATGGAGTTTTCAGCATTGTTCCCCTGGGCCAACGGTGCTTTCTACCTGATAACGGACGATGGGAACGCCTACCGACTGGCAAGTACCTCGGATGCAAATTCATTCCCTAGGCGCGTAACACAAAAAGAAATGGAGGAAGACTACCATTGCGTGAGTCTTGACAGCCATGGGAAACATTTCGGGAATCTTGCTTTCAAAGGAAAAAAGAATGGACAGGCGCCGGAAGAGGAAGATCGGGTGCTGGCGGAAATCATCGGCAATCTCACCGCCAGCGGTCTATACAGGATTGAATTGGACGGCAGCCTGGCCATGAAAATGAACCAGTTGGAAATCCTCAATCAACTGGGATATGAATTCAGCCGGCAGATCAGTTCAGCGGTTCAATCTCAGAACATCGTCAAGCATATTCGACGAATTCTGGATCTTTCTTTTGCGACCCTCTGGCTGGTAGACCGAACCCACCGCATTTGGATCAAAGAAGCGGTGGATGGGGGAGGAGAAGTTCAAATCAGCGACACTGAAGTGGAGAACGACGAAAGAGTCACCAACTGGCAGATCGAGCATTCCGAACCCCTGTTTTTTTCGGAGCAATCGGAGCATCCCTCTCCCATCTATTTGAAAGCCCCTTTCCCTTACAGCTTTGCGACGGTCCCGGTCATCTATAAAGATGAATTGCGGGCCGTTTTGAATCTTTACGCAACACCGGACAAGGCTTTTCTTTTTTATCCGGACCACATATCGGAAAGTGTTCAATTCCTGGTGGGGATTTCTTCCCAGGTGGCCATGTTTATCGAAAACCGGTCTTTAAGTAAACACTCGACCTTTTATCGCGAGATCCATCACCGGGTTAAGAACAATCTTCAAAATATCGCGGCTCTTCTTCGCATGCAGCTTCGCAGGTTGGATCACGTGTCACCGGAGCAGGCCCTAAGCGACAGCATTTCCCGTATCATGAGCATTGCAATGGTCCACGAGTCCCTTTCCGAGGGGCAGATCGGCATGGTGGATCTGGGGCGTTTGGTGGGGAATATCGGCAAAGCGGCCGATTCAGGGCCGGCGAACAGGCCCTGGATTACCCTCGATGCGTCTGAGCACCCGGTGATGATCCCTTCCCGGGAGGCGACCTCCGTGGCCCTGGTGGTCAATGAGCTCATTCAAAATGCAATGGAGCATGGTGTTAAAAAAGAAGAGGGCGGACGGGTTTCCGTAAAGATACGGCAGATGAAGAATGTGGTCACGGTCACCGTGAAAGACGATGGCCCGGGGTTCCCAATGGATTTCGATCCCGAGAAGGACGGAAATCTTGGATTGACCATCGTCCAAACGCTTGCCAGCGAGGAGTTGAAAGGCGCCTTGAAGATTCGATCAGGTGGCGGTGCCACCGCTGAGTTGACCTTTCCCCTGCCACAGGGGTACTATTCCATAAAAGCAAGGAGCGATAAATGAGCTTACGCATTCTGATTGCCGATGATGAGCCCTTGTTGCGGCGCGATCTGAGAGAAGTGCTTGAGGATTTGGGATATCGGGTCGTGGGAGAAGCCAAGGACGGCATGGAGGCTCTCAAGTTGGTTCAACAAAAGAACCCCGATGTGGCGATTTTGGACATCAAAATGCCCGAAATGGACGGTATTCAAGTGGCCCGGAAGATATCCAGGCAGCACCCTGTGGTCATCCTCACGGCTTTTTCGGAGCGCCATTTGATTGAAAAGGCCAAAGAAGCAGGCGTCATGGCTTATATCACCAAACCGTTCCGGGTGGGAGATGTCGCTTCCGCCGTTGAGCTGGCGGTGAGCCTATTCATGGAAAAATCCGCCCTCAAAGAACGGGTTGTTGCTTTGAAGACTCAGCTTGAAACCCGGAAGCTGGTGGAGCGGGCCAAAGGATTGATGATGGAAAATGAGGGCCTCACCGAACCCAAGGCCTATCGCCGCCTGCAGGAAATCAGCATGAAGAAGAACAAGCCCATCAAGGATGTGGCCGAAGCGGTGATTATGATGTATGGATGAGAACCAGAGGCGCTCGGGAATCAAACCGAAGAATTCCCTGCGCCTCAATCATCATAAGCGGCCATGGGCGGTATTCCTGGTTCCCCGTCTTTCAGTAGACCGAATAGTCGTAATAACCTCTGGCGATGCGATACTTGGAGACCTGTTGGCCGCCGAGCCATATTTGGGTTATTTTTGAGTCCCTGAGATATTTCTCCAGATGATACTCGGGAGAAAGACCATTGGATCCCATGAGTTCGATGGCTTTGTTGGCGATCCAGACAACGCTGTCGGAGGCATAAGATCGGACGATGCTGGCCTTGGCCACCATATCATTGGTAAAGGGAGGACCGTATATTTCCGGATGCTCCATCATATAAGCGTAATTGTAAACGGCGCCACGGGTCATCTCCAACCGGATAGCCATATCCGCCAGGATGCCGGCCACAAGACTCCATTCCCTGATCGGTTTGCCGCCGCTCTCCCGCCCTTGGGTATAATCCAGGATAATCTCAAAGACCGCCCGCATGATGCCCAAAGCAATCACCGATGAATGCCACTGGGTACCGGCCATGGTGGCATAATAGAACTGGGCGTCCGGTCCCGGGCCCGCCAATCGAAAATCCTTGGGGACGCGCACGTTGTCATAGAAAACGCTGGCGTTAACGGAGGTCTGAAAACCCATTTTGGCTTCGGGCTGTCCGAAACTGAGGCCCGGCGTGCCATCCGGTACAAAGATAAGGGCGATGCCCTCCTCACCCTGCTCATAATCGGTGTTGCATACGGTGAGATAGACGCTGGAGATGCCCGCATGCGTCGGCCAGGATTTGCTCCCGTTGATCACCCACTCATCCCCATCCAGGAACGCTCTTGTTTTGATGCCTCTTCCCTTTAACAAAGGATTTTCCGTGTCCGCACCGCCGGTGGCATCGGTCATGGAGAGACAGGCAGAATTGATCTTATCGCCGCAGAAAGGGGGGATGAACTCATCCAAAACGGCTTTGTTGCCGGCCACCATGGCCGCATGGAGCACGAATCCGGCGTTGATGCCGCAGCTGAGGCTGATGCCGGCATCTCCTCGTGCCAGTTCTTCGCAAACGATTCCCAGGGTGGTGGGGGAGCCGGGTCCGGTTCCGCCGTATTCAGGAGGGTACCCCGCCTTCTGGATGCCCAGATCCACCAGTTTCTGATGAATCGATTCCACCAGTTTCGGGTCACTTTCAAGTTCCTGGCGAACAGGCATGATTTCGTTATCCACGAACTTATTTACCATATCGCCAATGGCATTCTGCTCTTCCGTAAATACGTCTTTTCGAAGCATGTTCCCCTCCATAAATCTAAAAAAAAAGCCCCTTTTCTCAGACAGAAGAAAAGAGGCCCCATTACCTCATATGTCCCTCATCGGACGCTCATTCTTGCTCAAGTCCCGTGATCAGCCGCCGAAAACTTCCTCTCCCATGAGAATATGGAAATCGGCCACCTTTGGTACCCACTCCTGAAGGAACTGTTGAAATCCTTCCGACTGGGTGTCTTTCAACCATTCTTCCTGACTGGTGGTGTCCACGATCCCCACGTACTTGTAAGGAATTTCCCCCTTGTTTGAAGCCGTGATTTTCACAAGGGTGAATTTCTTGCACGACGGCAACCCGTTTAGGAAGGGTCCCTTTTTCTCTTCACAATACTGCTTGTATTCTTCATCGGTGACGCTCTCTTTAAGATTGTACAGGATAATCTCTTTGGCCATTTTCTCCTCCTTCGCCAAAACACTTGGGCTTTATGTACATCGAAAAAAAAGCCCCCACTCCCTCTGTCGGGAAGTGGAGGCTTCATTACCTCATGAGTCCACCGTTAGACTCGATATGCATATGTAATTACTGATATAAGTATGAAATGTGATGAAGGATGTCAAGGAAAAATTTGCTTGACATGCAAAATCAAGCCGGTTATACAGAAAGACAAAACAGTACGTGACGAAGCGTTCTTGAAGGTAATGAAGCCTTCTTTGCCCGAATAGTCGGCAAAGAGGGCTTTTTTTGTGGGTTGAAAGCATTGACATCCGTAAAAGTCCATACCCTGCTGGGACTTAAGAAAATTCTGGGCCGAAGGGAATTAGACCTTACGGTGCCTGATGGAAGCACCGTTAAGGATCTGTTGGACAATATGGTGCAGCATTGGGGGGAAGCCCTGTCATCGAATCTGTTTGAGCCGGAAACCGGCAGTCTTCTTTCCCACATTCAGATTATGGTCAATGGAAGATCCATCAAATTTCTAAATGGCATGGAAACAATGCTTGAAGATCATGATGATGTTTTGATCTTACCCCCTGCCGGGGGCGGATAGACGTAACGCCCATATCCAAAAGAGGTGTTGGCAATTCAGCAAAGAAATCGGCGGTCAAATTATAATTTTCTTGAAGGCCCAGGGCCTTTAAGGAGGAGATCAAGAAAATAGGGAGGTTCACCATGTACAAAGGCGGATACACGGGAAATGTTTTGCGGGTTAATCTGACGAAGCAGACAGCAACGAAAGAAACGTTACCCTTAGAACTCGCCCAAGATTTCATCGGAGGGGCAGGATTCGGCATCAAATATCTTTTTGATGAAGTGGCGGCCAATACGGATCCCCTGGGGCCGGATAACAAGCTGATTTTTGCTCCGGGACCCTTTTCCGGCACGAGTATTCCCTGCGCCAGCCGAATGAGCGTGACAGCCAAATCACCACTTACCGGTGCAGTGGGCATGGCATTGACGGGAGGGTATTTTCCCGTGGAACTCAAGTTTGCCGGTTATGATGTTGTCATCATC
This sequence comes from Thermodesulfobacteriota bacterium, assembly GCA_028278625.1. The sequence continues at coordinate 6,336 of JANQDY010000206.1, read as the reverse complement.
GAGGGAAGGGCGGAAGAGCCTGTCTATCTCTGGATAAAAGACGGTGATGTCAAATTCAGAAAGGCCAAGAAGCTTTGGGGGATGAAGACCTCTGATACGCAGCAGGTTATCAAGAACGAACTCCACGATCAGAATGTTCGAGTGGCCTGCATCGGACCGGCCGGCGAGAACCAGGTCAAAATTGCTTCCATCATCAATGAGTGGCGCGCGGCCGGGCGAAAAGGGCTCGGTGCGGTGATGGGGAGCAAGAATCTGAAAGCCATAGCGGTTCGCGGTACGGAGAAAGTGAAGATCTTTGACAGGGAAAAGCTGAAAACCGCGAAAAAGACCATGACCGAGGCCATGAAGGAAAGCCATGTTCTGTATCCGGCATTCGCCAACATCGGTACGCCCATGGTCGTGGACCACACCTGTGAGACGGGTATTTTTCCCACCAGGAACTTTACTGCCACAGGGGAATACAATCCGGTGGATAAAATCGGTGTTGATGTGCAGATGACGCGAAATGTGGGGTTTGAAGCCTGTTACGGTTGTCCGGTGGGGTGTAGTCAGATGAAACTGGCAAAGACCGGAACTTATGCCGGCATTCTGAGCGAGGGTCCCGAGTTTGAGACCATGTACGCGTACGGTGGGGTTACCGGCGTTGAAAACATCGATGCGATTATCGCGGCGGACCGCCTGGCCGATGAAATGGGGTTTGATACCCTCTCTTCCGGTGTGACCATCGCATTTGCCATGGAGTTGTTTGAAAAAGGCATTCTGACCAGGGAAGACACGGGCGGTCTGGAACTCAACTTCGGAAACCATGATGCCATGAATCAAGTCCTCAAGTTGATGGCTTATCGGGAAGGGATCGGTGAAGTCCTGGCCGACGGCAGCAAGATCGCGGCGGAGAAAATCGGAAAAGGCGCCGAGAAATATGCCATGCACGTAAAGGGCCTTGAATTGCCCGCCTATGATGTGAGAGGTGCCAAGGCCCACGGTCTCAATTACGCCACCTCCTACACAGGGGCCGACCATTGCAGGGGATATGCATTTCAGGAGATTTTCGGCATTCCCGTGCCCCATGAGGTGGACCGGTTTTCCGCGGAAGGCAAAGGCGTTCTCACAAAATGGAACCAGGATATCCGTACGGCTACCACCGATGCGCCCACCATGTGTGCCTTTCTATTGGATATGGCGGTGGTGGGTATTGCCGCCCAGAACACAGCTTCGCTCATGGCGGCGGTTACCGGACTGACATTTGCCCCTGATGACATCCTGAAGGTGGGTGAAAGAATCAACAACCTGGCCCACGCATTCAATGTTCGGGAAGGACTCACACGGGCCGATGATACCCTTCCCGAGAGACTGTTGACCGAACCGCTCAAGGGCGGCGCCGCGAAAGGGCACTTTATCAGCCGGGAGGAACTCGAAAAGATGCTGGATGAGTACTACGAAGCGAGAGGCTGGGACAAAAGCGGTAAGCCGAGCCGGGGTAAACTGCATGAACTTGGGATTGGCTATGTGGCTGATAAACTGGGGCTGTAGATCTATTTCAAATTCGGATCTGTCAAAATTCGTGGTGCGTGAGGGATAATTATGAAACCGAATCGGCAAAAGAAGGGTGTTGGAGTTCTGGGAAGTATGGTCAGATTTGAATTAAACGGCACGGAAGTCCTGGAAAAACGAGTTGGATCCAGTGGAAAAGTGGGCCGGGTCTATTTACCTTGTGATTGGGTGGGGCATCGCGTTAAGATAGTCCGACTGAACTAATATGATGGAAATGGTTTGATGGAGAACGGGTGAGAGAAAGTAATGGATATCCCGAAAATTTATGAGAAATTCGACCGGATCGGTTGCCTTGCGTTTGCAACCATCAACAAGGGCACTCCGCAAACGCGGATTGCCCACCTGAGGGCCCATGATCGTGAAGGATTGTATTTTCAGACCATGGTCACCAAGGCCTTTTACCACCAGCTCAAAAAGAGTGAAAAGGTGTCCATCTGCGGCATGTATCCAAAAACCCGTGTCACCCACGATCAACAGGGAATGCCCTATTTTGAACCGGGCTATACCATCCGTGCCACCGGCCATGTGAAGGAAATTCCCCTTGAAACACTGAAAGAAAAAGCCGGGGATAACGAGATGTTCATGCTTTGCGTAAAGGACATTGAACGATATCCCGCCATGACCACTTTCTGTATTCATAGGGCCTGGGGGGAAGTCTTTGATTTTGACTTTGAAATGGAGCACCGCTCTCACAAACTGCTGCGGACAAAATTCAGCTTCGGTGGTGCCCAGATCCCTTTTTCAGGCGTTCGGATTACGGATGATTGCATCGGGTGCGGGGAATGCATGGAAAAATGCTCCTTTAAGGCGATCCATGAGAAGGAGGAGCGGTTTGTTATCGACCCTGAAAAATGCGATGTATGCGGGGATTGTTACACCATCTGCCCCAACGATGCCATAGACATCGTTATCGCTTCCGATTGTTGACGATGGCGGCCATCTCTTCCAGCACCCCGTAGATTTTGTCCACATAATAGAGGACCGGCAGGAAGCCGAGGCAGGCATCCCGCTCCTCCATATTCTCTGTGAGAAGCGGAGCGAGCTTTTCCCGAATGGCATCCTTAAGATCTTTTGTAGGGGCAACGGCAACCGGTTCACTGCGGTCGGCATAGCCGGCCAGCTGCTCAAGGGCATCTTCAATCCCCTCTCTCAGAGCCGTCATTTCATCCCGAATGCTCAGAACGGGTAGGGGACCCCGGGCCTGCTCCACCGCGTGGTGCATATCCGACGTGTAAAACGACAGCATCTCCATCCAGAAGACCCATCGCCTGAGCTGTGAGGGTTCCCGGCGCAGCAGAAAGGTTTCCCGCTGCCGCGTGTGATACTCATCGCTGACCTTCTGAAAACTCATGAGCATGGCGGAATGAAGTGGGCTTTTGTTTTTGGATTCAATGCCCATGGCATTGTTCATGGCGTTTGCCAGGGCTTTTCTTGCCAGCCCGAGGAATTTGGGGACATCCGAGCGTAACTGATCCCTGGCATTCACAGGGAGGACAGTGGTTGACACCAGCATCGCCATGCCGGCTCCCAGCAGGGTTTCAATCATCCGCTCCAGCACCAACCCATGATCCATCCTGCCCAGCAGGTCGAACATCATGATGACCACGATGGACATCCAGAAAATCGTCCACAAATACGACTTTGACGCGGTGTAGGAAAAGAGAAAGACAGAGGCAAAAAGGACGACGCCCTTGGCCGCGGACAATGAACCGAGAAGCCTGCACAGGATTACGGCGGCCAAAAGGCCCACAAAAGTGGCCGCTACACGCTGTGAAGCCTTTTTGATGCTTTCAGACCACGTCTGGCAAAGCACCACCAGGGCCGTGACAACCGCCCAATAGGGATGTTCCAGCCGCGGAAAGAGTAACGACAACGCGTAGACGGCCGAAACGGCCACTGTTGCCTGGACCCCATGGCGCGTGGTGGTAAGCATTCTCATGGGCCCACCTTTGCTTCGAACCGGATCAAATCATCGTGCAATGCGCCCAAAGCTTCACCCACACGATCCAGGATCAGCAGAAGCCGCGCGAGAAAAAACGCTCTCCCTTTGGTGATCTCATGGCCGGCAAGTAGGTCGTTGCGGGCGGTATTCACCAGACGGCTGTATCGATCAAGTTGTTGTTGCCATGACTGTCCGGCACGTCTGCTTTGTTTCGCGGTCTTTAGAAGGGTCGCCAACAGGCGAAAAACCTTTTCCATTTGCTCACCCTGGGGACCGGCGGCAGCGTCGCCCGCGGCAACGGTTTCCATCACCGCATCGATGGCGAGGCTCATGGCACCGTAGGTGCGGTATTCATTCACATAAAGGGACTCAAGAAGGTTTTGTTCATCTTCATCTTCCGTGCTGATGCCTGCGAGGGTGTCTTCGCCGCCGGTAAGCCGCTTCTGCAGGTCTTTTAGGGCTTGGTGCGTCTTCATTTCGGCTTCGGCAGCCGATATGCGGCCGGAAAAGACCCTGTGCAGAAGGGTGACCACCCTATCCGCCTGTTCCATAAACAAAAAAACACTGTCGCGAAAAAGGAAGCGTCTGTTTGCAGGCAGAAAGTAAAAGTTGATGATGAAGGTCACCGGAATTGAAAGGAGAATGGCCATCCCAGCGGGCAAAGGGGATGCTTCAGTTTTTGCAACCACGGTACCGAACATAAAAATGAAAAGGGTGTAGAGCCCCAGTCCCACGTACAGCAGGCCGAAGCGGCGAATGTAGAAAACCGCAAAAGCCAGGACGGACATGGTGATGCCGTTAAGAAATGTTGCATTGCGAATCAAAAAGGTGATGAGCACCATGAGGATGCCCGACGCCCCTGCCGTGAGGGTAGCTGCCTGCTGCTGCCTGCGTGTTTCGCCGTTTAAGATTTGTGATGCGATTGTCGCGGACATGGCACCCATCATGATCGGCAACATGCCGGAGAAGAGCGGCCATTGTTGGCCCAAAAGGTAAAGGATGCAGGCGGTGACGAAGGCGGAAAGGGTCGTTCGAACGCCCTGTTTGAGTCGGATACGGCCGGGATCCGAATCCCTAAGTGATGTCAACCATTTTGGCACGGCACGCAACATAGATGGTCTTTTGGCCCTTTGATTCACAAAAAGAAACACTCCCACAGTGAATGTTTCTTATATCCTCACGACAAAAAGATCAACTCAGTGGATGAAATGTTTGAATATGCAAGCAATGGGAGTTGAATCCGCCAAGACGGTCCGGGAAGAAGTGCCATGCCCCATTGACCCGAAAGCGATGAGTCCATAGGCAATGGACATCGGGAGGGTAATCATTGCGGCGGACATGGCCCCTGAAAGGCCTCCTTTGATATTTGAGAAAAACCTCATTGGCCTCGAATTCTGCTGTCCCCGTTTCAAAACAGACGGGATATGCGACATGAAAGACATGTAGCGCTCACCGTTAGTTGCTTGCCTGAATCGGATTTAGGGCGAAAACCATTACTCAATTCCGCCCGAAATCATCCCATTAGTAAGTTAAGATGGTGCAAGATTACTGTTTGATTTAGAATAATCCGGAGCTTTTAGCATGTATTGCAGCGGGAAAAGCCGCGCCTTTCGAATTCCCTTGAATTGACTCCTGATTCGGTGTACTTGGGATGAGTCCCATCCCGTTGCGAGAACCAACCAATGACTGACCTGCTGAAACAGGAGAGTAGAATGCTGAAGAATCCGGCCCGCACTCGAATCAGCGTAAAACAGGTTGATTGTGCAAGAACCAAAGGTGCAAAGCTGTGGCCCGTTCTTCTACTATGGTTGGTGTTATGGCCCTCCTTGGCCCCTTCCTTTGGGCAGCCATCCGCCAACGACCGGACCGATCTCCCGATCAGTCTCATTGATGCAATCCATCAGCGCTACCCTTATCTGGAAACCCTTTACCGTCATTTTCACTCTCATCCGGAGTTGTCCTTTAGAGAGATGAAAACATCGGCCCGTCTGGCTGAAGAATTGAAAGCCGTCGGCTTTGAAGTGACAACGAATGTGGGCGGTTATGGGATTGTGGCAATTTTTAAAAACGGCAAGGGGCCCACGGTGATGATTCGGACCGACATGGACGCCCTTCCCATTACCGAAGAGACCGGTTTGCCCTATGCCAGCCGCATCCGGACCAAGGATCAAAAGGGGCGGGAGGTGGGTGTGATGCATGCCTGCGGTCATGATATTCACATGACGGTATTCGTCGGGACCGCCCGCGTTCTCGTGCAGTTGAAAGACCTTTGGTCAGGCACGCTCATGATGGTGGGGCAACCGGCGGAAGAGAAGGGGGCGGGGGCCAGGGCCATGCTGGCAGACGGTCTTTTTGAACGGTTCGGAATTCCGGATTACTGTCTAGCGTTACATGTGGCCGCGGATCTGCCGGCCGGCACGGTGGCCTATTGCGAGGGGTATGCCATGGCCAATGTTGATTCGGTGGACATAAAGGTTCACGGCAGGGGAGGGCACGGTGCGGCCCCTCATGAAACCAAGGACCCGGTGGTGGCGGCCGCTCAGATCATTTTAGCCCTTCAAAGCATTGTGAGCCGGGAAATCAATCCCACGGAACCGGCGGTCATCACCGTGGGATCCGTTCAGAGCGGCACCAAACATAACATCATATCCGATGAGGCGCATTTGCAGCTGACGGTGCGTTCCTTTTCAGATGAAACCAGAGCGCAGCTCTTGAGCGCCATAGAGCGCATTGCCAATGGCATTTCAGCGGCCTTTGACATGCCGTCGCCCACCTTCACAATAAGGGAAGATCCCACACCGGCCCTCTACAATGACCCTGGGCTCGCCAGGCGGCTGGGGAAA
>JANQDY010000174.1 GCA_028278625.1 Thermodesulfobacteriota bacterium | reverse complement strand
GCCAGCCCGGGTAGGCGGATTGAAGGGCGTTGATGAATCTCTCCAGGCCTTTCGGGCCGTAAACTGAAAAGGGAGGCCGGCGTTTTAAAATCCCGGGATTTCGACAGGCAAAAAGAAAATGGATCAGGTCCGAGGTATGGTCCGGATGAAAGTGTGTCAAATAAATGGCTTCAATTTTTTCGGGTCCAATTCCCAAACGGGCCAGTTTGCCCAGGGTTCCCGGACCCATGTCAAAAAGGATGGGATTGTCCCCCAGAAAAACCGCCAGGGACGGCGATCCCCGGTCTTTTAGAGGGATGGCGGTGCCAGACCCCAGAATAACAATCTTCATGTTCAAATCTCTTTCGTCATAGGGGTTGGTGGTGCGTCATGATGTGCTTTGAACCTTAAGGAGAAAAAACCGATGTTTTCCATGTCAATGTTTCATGAGCGTTACGAGACCGATATTTCACCTTTGGTCATCGGAGAAAACCGTTTTCAGTTCTTCGTTCCCAAGACCCTTGATCCGTTTCTCAACAGGGAAGATGTGTTCAGCCAATTCCCTCTTTGGAGCAAGATATGGGAAGCGTCAATTGTCCTGGCCAATCACGTGACGGAAATGCCGGTGAACCCCCAACGGCAGTTCCTTGAAATCGGCTGCGGTATCGGCGTTGTGGGGATCGTTGCGGCCCGTTCGGGACACAATGTTACCATGACCGAATACAACGAGGATTCCCTCAATTTTGCACGGGCCAACGCCCATGTCAACAACAGAGCCGGATTCTCCACACCCAGAATCGTGGAACTGGACTGGACCAGGCCTCAGCTCGTGGGACGGTTTGACGTGATTCTGGGCTCCGAGGTGGTTTACAGGGAGGACTATTTCGAGCCGCTGATGGCGCTGTTCAAGCGGTATCTGAAGGAGGATGGTGAAATCGTGCTGGCGGAGGGCTTGAGAAAGACCAGTATGGCGTTCTTTAATAGAATGTCAGACGGTTATCATATTGAGGCCCGGAAAAAGATCCTTCGCGCAAAGGGTGAGGAAAAAAAGGTTGTTCTGGCGCGCATGCGAGCAAAATAAGGTGGATACCGTTTAAAACGGGAAAGACCTACAGAAGACCATCTTTTCCGGTTTCCTTGAGTTTCGCCACGACCTTTCGGATGGCCTGACAATGGTCCCGATCAGCCACCAGCAGGGCGTCGCCGGTATCCACAACCAGGCAGTTTTTGAGCCCCAGGCAGGCCACCAGTCGGTCTCCCTTGCCCGATACAAAACTCTCCTCACAGTCGATGATGAGGGTTTCCCCTTCCGACACATTCCCCCGGGCATCCCGCTCGGCCGACCTCAATTCATACAGGGAGTCCCATGAGCCCACGTCACTCCAGCCGCATTGGGAGGGTATCACATAGACCGGCTGCTCCGTATGTTCCATGATGCCGTAGTCAAATGAGATCCCTGTAATGCTGCCATAGGCCCTTTCAAAGGCCCGTTCAAAATGATCCGTGTCAAAGGATTTTGAGAGCCGCACAAGGGCTTTATAAAGATCCGGCAGCTGTTTTTCAATCTCGGTCAGGATTGTTTCAGGCGTTGCCACGAAGATGCCGGCGTTCCAGTAATATTCCCGGCTCATGAGATATTCCTGGGCCTTTTGAATATCCGGTTTTTCAACAAAGGCCGAGACCTTGTGGGCCGATGTGTCGGTTGTTTCGTTATCACCCGGTCTTTTTCGAATATACCCGTATCCTGTTTCAGGGCGGGTGGGCACAATCCCTAACGTTACGATGCCGCCCGATGCGGCCACCTCTCCCGCGGCTTTGAGATCCCCAAGAAAAACCCTCGGTCTGCTGATATAGTGATCCGCCGGGAGAAATGCCACCGGGGCCTCGGATCCAAGGTGTCTTGCATAGAGGGCCCCCAAGCCCATGCAGGGGGCCGTGTTTCTGCCCACGGGCTCGGCCAGAAAGTGAACCTTCCGTCCCTTGAAGAGCAGCGTGGCTTCCTCCAGATGCCCTTTGCCCAGGATCAGAATGGTGTTTTCGTCGGGGATTAGGGGGTAAAGGCGGTCACAGGTGTCTACCACCATGGGGCCGTTTCCGGTGATGTTCAGAAACTGTTTTGGCCGCCCTTTGCGGCTCGCGGGCCAAAACCTGGTTCCTGAGCCGCCGCACATGATGACTGCAAACATGATATCGCTCCCTCTCCGGGTCACGTCCGATAATCGGCATTGATGTCGATATACTCGTGGGTCAGATCACTGGTAACAACACGGTCGTGATGCCCGCCCATTTTCAGGTCCACCCCCAGGACAAATTCCCTTTGCCACATGATTTGCGCGGCCCTTTTCTCGGCTTCCTCGCCACAGCCGAGACCGTCGGATACGATTTGAACGTCTCCGATTCGAATATCGACCCGTGCCTCCTCCATTTGGATGTGGGCCCGGCCCAGGGCCGCCATGATCCTGCCCCAGTTGGGGTCCTGGCCGTAGAAGGCGGTTTTCACAAGGCTTGAATTGGCAACGGTTCTGGCTGCCGTAAGAGCATCCTCGGCGGATGCGGCATTGTCGATTTTAACATCCACCACTTTGGTGGCCCCTTCGCCGTCTCTGACGATCATCCGGGCCAGATCCCCCATGACATGGGTCAGTCCTTTTTCGAACAGGACCTGGTCTTCACGGCTCAGGGGCGGGTTTTGGGCCATGCCGTTGGCCAGGATCAGTACCATGTCGTTGGTGCTGGTATCTCCGTCAACGCTGATGCGGTTGAAGGTCTTCTCCGTGGCAGCATGAAGCGCCTTCCGCAAACTGTCGGACGTCATTTGAATGTCGGTCAGAACAAAACAGAGCATGGTGGCCATGTCGGGCATGATCATGCCGGCTCCCTTGGCAAATCCCAGAATGCGGTAGGCGCGGCCCTGGGCCGTGCCGTCGAACCCGGCTATCTTGGGGAAAGAGTCCGTGGTCATGATGGCTTTTGCCGCCAGGGGAATCCCTTCCGGCGCAAGGGACCCCTTCAAATCGGGAATGGCGGCACCAATTTTACCCATATCCAGGCGTTGGCCGATAACGCCCGTGGAAGCCACCAGGACATCTTCCGAGGGTATTTCAAGGGACTTTCCAACCAATTGGGCCGTGCCATTGGCATCGGCAAGGCCCGGTGCTCCGGTACAGGCGTTGGCGCATCCGGCATTGGCGATGATGGCTTGTGCCGTGCCGCTTTTGATATGTTCTTGGGAAAGAAGGACCGGAGCGGCCTTCACTTTGTTGGCGGTGAAGACGCCGGCCGCCCGGGCTTTCACTTCCGAGACAACCAGGGCCAGATCGGGCTCACCGCTTTTCTTGATCCCGGAGGATATTGCCGCCGCCTTGAATCCTTTTACGCTTTCTTTTCCGTTGCTGGTATTTTCAGTCATCGCAATATGTTAATTCTCCTATTTGCCGGCACCACAGCATTTCTTGTATTTTTTGCCACTGCCGCAGGGGCAGGGGGCGTTTCTGCCGATCTTCTGCTCCTTGCGCCGGACGGTAACGCCGCCCGCGTCTCCATCCCCGTGACTCAGGTTCAGGGTCCGTTTTTTCTTTTTGGGCAATGGGTCCGGTTCTTCTCGAACGATCTGAACCCGGAAAAGGGTCCTAAGGGTTTCCTCGCGGATCTGATCCATGAGATCCCCAAAGAGGGCAAATCCCTCTTTTTGGTATTCTTTGAGCGGGTCAAGCTGACCGTATCCCCTCAGTCCGATCCCCTCCTTCATGTGATCCATGGCCTGGAGATGGGCCACCCACTTGTCGTCAATGATCTGAAGAATCAGATACCGTTCGAGGCGTTCCAGATCTTCCTTTCCAAAGAGCTTTAGTCTTTCACCGTACTCCTTCAAGGCCCGCTCCTTGATCATGGGAGGAAGGTCTTCCATCTTGAGTGCGTCAAATGCCTCTTCCCCCAACTCTTCGGGGCCGATCCCGGATGGAAAGCCGAACAACCAGGAAATGCTGTCGTTCAGCTCCCTGATGTTCCAATCTTCAGGGTAGGCTTTGGGATCGATCCATTGTTCAACCAGGGCGTCAACCTTCTGATCGATCATGTCTTCAATAATGTCATTGAAGTCTTTCCCCTCAAGGATGTTTTTCCGTAGAGAATAGATGATTTCACGATGTTTGTTCATGACGTTGTCGTAGTCCAGAAGGTGCTTCCGAATATCAAAGTTGCGGGCTTCCACCTTCTTCTGGGCATTTTCAATGCCCCGGGAAATGAGATTGTGCTCGATGGGTTCCCCTTCTTCCATGCCCATCCGTTCCATGATGGAGGAGATGCGGTCCGAGCCGAAGATTCTCAGTAGATCGTCTTCCAGGGAAAGATAGAACCGGGAAGTGCCGGGATCCCCCTGCCGGCCGGAACGGCCCCGCAACTGATTATCCACCCGGCGGCTCTCGTGCCGCTCCGTTCCCAGAATATGAAGTCCGCCCAGTTCTCGAACCCCTTCCCCCAAAACGATGTCCGTACCCCTGCCGGCCATGTTGGTGGAAATGGTAACGGTTTTGTCCTGTCCCGCATTGGCGACGATTTCCGCTTCCTTCTGGTGGTGTTTCGCATTGAGCACCGAGTGTGGGACGCCGGCCCGTTTGAGCATTTTGCTCAGCATTTCGCTCTTTTCAATGGAAATGGTGCCCACCAGAACCGGCTGGCCCTTGTCAAAAAGTTCCTTTATTTCGTCTACTGCCGCCTTGAATTTCTCCCTTTCGGTCTTGTAGATGACATCCGGAAAATTGATCCTTGCCATGGGCTTGTTTGTGGGGATGACCACCACCTCCAGCTTGTAGATATTGTTGAACTCCGCCGCTTCCGTGTCCGCCGTACCGGTCATCCCGGCCAGCTTCTCGTACATGCGGAAGTAGTTCTGAAAGGTCACCGTGGCAAGGGTCTGGTTCTCTCCGGCAACTTTGACCCCTTCCTTGGCTTCCACCGCCTGGTGGAGCCCGTCGCTCCAGCGGCGGCCCGGCATCATCCGGCCGGTGAATTCATCCACGATAACAATCTGGTTGTCTTTGATGACATATTGGACATCCTTTTCAAAGAGCCAGTAGGCTTTGACCAACTGCTGGGTGGCATGAATCAGTTCGGAAGTCCGCATATACCGTTCTTCCACCTCTCTCAGTTTCTGGGCTTTTTCCCCATCGTCCAGATCTTCATCCTGACGGATATTGTGGCTTTCATCATCCAGGTCCGGGAGCATGAAATCGTTGGAACTGCTTTTCGACAGAAGATCGATCCCTTTTTCAGTCAGTTCAACGGCGTTGCTCTGTTCATCAATGGTGCAATAGAGGTCCTGATCCAGTTCGGGCAGGATTTTCTGGGACCGGAGCATGCTTTCCGTTCGGTCGATTTGCTTTTTCAGGGCCTGGTTCTGGGCCACGATGTCCAGATAAACGGGATTTTTGGGATCACCCCTTTTGATTTTCAGGAGTGTTTCAATGGTGTTGTCATCCACCTGATCCGCGTCCAGCAATTGTCGCGCGTCCTTTAAATGGGAGCGGATAATGGTCCCCTGTTTCTGTCTGAGCTTGATGACCAGGGGTTTCACCGCTTCAAATATCTTGTTTTCGCTGTGCTCCATGGGACCGCTGATGATGAGCGGTGTCCGGGCCTCGTCAATCAAGATGCTGTCCACCTCGTCCACGATGGCGTAGCGGAATTCCCTTTGGACCAGGTCATTTGTATCGAACTTCATGTTGTCACGAAGGTAGTCAAAGCCGAATTCATTGTTGGTGCCGTAAGTGATATCGCAATTGTAGGCATCTTTTCGCTCCGCGTCGTCCATGCCGTGTACGATAACGCCAACCCTGAGACCCAATGCCTCGTAAATGGCCCCCATCCATTCGGCGTCCCGCCTTGCCAGATAGTCATTGACCGTTACCAGATGCGCGCCGCGCCCTTCCAGCGCGTTTAAGTAAAGGGGCAGGGTGGCCGCCAGGGTCTTTCCCTCACCGGTTTTCATTTCGGCGATCTTTCCCTGATGGAGCACCACGCCGCCGATGAGCTGGACATCAAAATGCCGCATGCCCAGCCGTCGTACGGACGTCTCACGAACGGTTGCAAATGCTTCGGGAAGAATGTCATCCAGGGTTTCTCCCGCTTTAAGCCTTTCCCTGAACTCGGTGGTTTTGGCCAGGAGCGCTTCATCGGAGAGTTTCTGAAAATCCGGTTCCAGACCATTGATCTGATCGACCAGGGGCTGCATTCTTTTGAGTGTACGTTCGTTCTTGCTGCCGAAAATTCCTTTGATAACTTTTCCAAACATGATGTTTTACCCTAAATTAATTCAGGAGATGCGAGGTATTGGCCATATCAGCCCGCATTAAAAAACTTTGCGGAACAAAAATCAAGGGCTTAAGCGCCAATTGGGATGATGGATGCCGAAGGGACGAAGAAGCTACTGAAATCAATTCAGAATGTAGCGAAGCGGATTTACCGGGGCATTGTTCAAGTGAACTTCGTAGTGAAGATGGGAACCGGTGGTGCGGCCGGATCTGCCGACCAGGCCGATCTTGGCTCCTTTTTTTACATGCTGACCCTTTTTGACAAGAGATTTTTTGAGATGGGCATATTTTGTCTTAAAGCCGCGTGCGTGCTTCAGGACAATGACCCTGCCGTAACCACTCTGCCAGCCGTTAAAAATGACCAATCCGTTGGCCGGTGAGACAACCGGGGTGCCGCTTCTGGCCGAGATATCGATGCCCCGGTGGAATTCCTTTTTGTCAGTAAAGGGGGAGATTCGGTAGCCAAACCGGGAACTCAGCCACCCCCTGGTGGGCCAGGTGGAAGGCGTTGAGGCAAGCAGTGTTTTTTGTTCATTCAGGAATTTTTCAAGTTCCCCGTTGGCCAGCCTTCGCTGATCGATGCCGTTTTCGAGCTCGTCCAGGGACCGGTGCATGGAACGGACCAGTTTACCGTCGGCTTTTCGCAGATTCTCCTTTGCATCCAGCAGAGGTGCATCAGAGCCGCCCACGCCTCTGAATTTCTTCATGTCCTCCGCGCCCACCTTGCTGGCAAGGGCCTGCAATTTCTTTTCCTGTTTGTCAAGTTCCGCCATGTCTGATGTGAGGGCCTTGATGCGGCCCGCCATCAGGCGCAGCTGTTTTTGTTGCAGGATGTTTTCCTTCTCCAGCAGCGTCACGCGCTTGACTTTCGTCTTAAAGGAGAGATACTCCTTGATGGCACCAAAACTCAATAATGAAAAACCGGCCAATAGAAGTACGAATAAAATGGGGAATATGCGGGGAATTCTGAATTGCTTTACGTTGTCTGTTCCTTCCGGAACCAGTAATATGGTGATTTTCTTAGTGAACAAGAATTACTCCGCAACAAAGAAAACGAGTTGAACAGCCACCAAATACAACCCAAACACAACTCAATTGAAACCGTTTGATACCACACTCATTTTGGGCTGTCAACGGCTTTGGGGCAATTTTTTTTTGGGGAATTTCTTCGTCAATCCCGCCTTACGGCTGCCATTTCCACCACCACATGACCCCACCCCCCGCAGGCGGGACCCACATCAAAGCAGCCCGTCCGGTTGAACATGATTTCATTGGGGTCTCTGCCATTCATGAGGTTTTCAAAAAAGGCATTGATCAAGACCACCAGGTTCGGCATCAGGAAGGCGCATATCCGTTCGGGGGATTCGGCGGTCAGCAGGTTGCCGGAAGAATCGAAGACCAATTCCTGGCCCACCCGATGTTGTGAATGACATCCCAGAGATTCAACCACCGTGGCGATGAGACGATACCGTGACGCTTTGACGGCGTTTTCAAAGAGGCGCCGGTATTTGGGGTTTTGGCGGATCCCCTCAAAGTCATCCTCGGGGAGTGCCAGCCTTTTTTGAATGATCTTTTCAAGCTGGGCCTGATCCATTCTCTTCTCCTTGGCATATCGTTAGTGAATCGGTTGTCTTAAAGCCGTGCGCGGCCATGTTCCTCGGATCATCGAAGATGTCTTCACGGCCGCATGAGGCATAGAAACTCATGAGCATGAGGCACAGAATATTCCGCATCAGGGTGTTTAATTTCATCTTGAGATCGGGTTTCCTATGATTAATGTAGAAGAAGCATACTGATTTGCCAAGATGATGTCCATTTAATATCCATCACATAACGCTCAAACCGCATGGGCTTCAGATGACCATTTTCATTTCACCATGGCGCCCATGGAACGAATGAGGCGCGAGGATAACAGATGATCAAAGTTTATGAGGGGACGAAAGGCCTGATTTTTGACTGTGACGGAACGCTTGCCGACACCATGACAGTGCACGCGGAATCCTGGCAATGGGCCATGAAGCGTTTCGGACATGATTGCACGGTTGATTTCCTGCGGCCCCTAAACGGCGTACCTGCTGAAAGGATCGTGATGACATTTAACCGATGCTTTGGAGCGGATCTGGATGTGAGTGCCGTGGTTGCCGCAAAGAATGGCATGGCTTATGAAAGGCTCAAAAAAACAAAACCCATCTTGCCCGTTGCCAAGATCGCGGAGGATTTCAGGGGTAAACTGCCCATGAGCGTGGTATCCGGCGGAACACGGAGGAATGTCCTTCGAACCCTTAACGCCATCGGCATGGCGGATTTCTTCGAGACGGTCATCACGGCGGATGACGGGTTCAAACCGAAACCCGACCCGCAGAAGTTTTTGGAGGCGGCAAAACGGATGGCGGTCCCCCCAAAAGACTGTCTGGTCTTTGAAGATGGTGAGGCCGGTATTGAGGCCGCCAAGGCGGCGGGCATGCCCTGTGTGGATGTGAGACCCTATGTGAACCCGGACAAAGGGGCATGTGCGAAGACAGACTGATGGTGAATGAATCATCCATGTCATGAAACGGGTATCCAAGGAGCATTCGTGATGCGTCTGTAGCCCTGCCTCGTATTGTCTGCCCTCCCATGAAAATGCACAAGAAATTGGGCATGTGCACATTTTTTTGTGCATTTGTTAAGGGATCTTTTTCTCCAAAGAGAACCCATCGATCCGTGCGTCGTGCGTGAAGCATCTATTTCCATTCAGACATTTTGGAAGCGAAAGCCCTGTTATTAAAGGGTGTTAGCGTAATCACTTCTGTTAACTTATTTATCGCTATTATTATTCTTCTAAAAATATTCTTGTTATTGGCATGAATAGTGAAGAGTCCATTGTTCCGTTTTGCGAAATGAAATGCTTCAATTACCAAGACGCTAACCATTGTTATTTCGGATCATAGATTTGTAAATTGGGACCCGCCAATTCTCAAATCAGGATCAGGCCCCTCTTTCGCAACAAAGGAGGTATGCAATGTCCGGAAAGCACGCCAGGTTTCTCTCTGTTCATTTCTTGATTTTATTGATGGTGACGGTCATTCATCCGGTTCCCCAGGTATTGGCCACGAGTTTTGAAGTGACGGTGGAGGGGAGCAGCCTGGGACCCATGCCGGGTCTCAAGGTCTACGCCTTTACTGAAACGGGCTCCTACACGGGTAAACATGGGGTAACGGATGACAATGGAATCGCCAGTTTGGATCCGGCGGACTTTCAGAACGGCGCCTATAAATTCAGAGTGGACTATCTTGGGAACAAATTCTGGAGCAATGTGATCACCCTGCCAGAAGACTCCGGGGTTTCGGTGATGATCGAGGAGGAGAGCGTTCTGGTTAGCGTCACCACGGGCCAGGGCCCCGCCGAGGGCGTGCGGGTCTATCTGTTTTCCGGGACAGGTTCCTATTTGGGGAAGCATCAGACAACGGACCCCGATGGCGTTGTGTCCTTTGATCTTCCGGTGGACAGGTCCTTTAAATTCAGGGCCGACATCCTGGGGAATCGCTACTTTAGCGACGTGGCAACAATTTCCGGCGGCGGCCCAAACACTGTGACCGTGGCGGCCGGCGGAGGGCTTTTGGGCGTAATCTTGGAAAAAGCACCCAGCAGCCCCATGGCGGGTATCAAGGTCTACCTCTTCAGTGACACGGGGACCTACCTAGGCTTTCGCGAAACCACCGATGCTTCCGGAAATGCGGTTTTCAGCGTGCCCGAAGGCATCTACAAGGTCAGGGCCGACTACCTGGGCTACCGGTTTTGGAGCACCGAGACCATGGTTGCGACCGATGTGGACGTTTTGCTGACGATTCCCCACCAACCGGTTGAAATCACCGCTCAGGGGGTTTATCAGGGTGCTTCCCAGCCCCTTGAAGGGATTAAGACCTATCTTTTCTCTGCTGCCGGTTCATATCAACAACAACATCAACAAACGGATCCAGACGGAAAGGCCACCTTCCAATTGCCGGAAAAGCCGTACAAGGTCAGGGCCGATTATATGGGAGAGCGGTTTTGGTCAGAGGAATTCATTTGGGAGGACCTCACCATGTCAGTCCCCATGGCGGAAGCTGAAGTGACCGTAACCGGGGCGGGTCTTCCCCGGGAGGGGGTGAAGGTCTATGCGTTTTCCACATCGGGCTCGTATCTGCAATTGTTTGGGACCACCGACAATCAGGGCAAGGCAACCTTCCGTTTGCCGGAAGGCGTGTACAGGTTCCGGGCCGACTACCTGGGGAGCCGTTACTGGAGCCCTGATTCGCCGCTGGCAAGGGATCAGGTGAATTTCGTCAACATTTCCACGGGAGGCGGTGCTTTCACGCTCACCGTGCTCAAGGCGGTCGATGAACCGATTGCGGGCGTCAAGTGTTACGTGTTCAGTGATTTGGAAACCTATCTCGGTCTGTCCGGCGCCACCGACGCTGACGGCGAAGTCTCCTTTGATCTGGCAGACGGCGCTTACATATTCCGGGCCGACTATTTGGGAGAACGGTTCTTTAGCGACGTGGTCGTAGTCCCCGATGTTTCCGGCACCGGGATCATGATCGAGCATGAGACTGTCTTGGTGACGGTTCAGACGGCCGCGGGACCTTTGGGGGGAATCAAGGTCTATCTGTTCTCGGAAAACGGCCTATACCTGGGAGACCATAAATCAACCGATGAAAACGGATCGACGTCATTCGCCCTTCCGGTGGGAAAAGCCTTCAAATTCCGGGCGGACATCCTGGGAGACCGGTTTTGGAGCGACGTGGTCACCGTTTCGGGCGGTGGCGTGAGCAACATCGCCATAGATGCCGGCGGAGGACTCTTTCAGGTGACGCTTCAAAAGGCCCCAGGCAGCCCCATGGCGGGAATCAAGGTTTATCTTTTCAGTGACACGGGGACCTATCTGGGCCTTAACGAAACCACCGATGCATCTGGAGAAGCGCAATTCTCCGTGCCCCAAGGGGTCTTCAAGGTTCGGGCGGACTACCTGGGGTATCGATTCTGGAGCGAGGAGACCCTTGTAACGGAGGATACCCAAACGGTTCTGACCATTCCCCACCAACCGGTTGAAATCACGGTTCAGGGTTTTTATCAGGGCGCTGCCGAGCCCTTGGAAGGGATCAAGACCTATCTTTTCACTTCGGCCGGTTCATATCAAAAGCAACATCAACAAACCGACCCGAACGGAAAGGCCACCTTCCATCTCCCTCAGAAGGCGTACAAGATCAGGGCCGACCATATGGCACACCGGTTCTGGTCCGGGGATTTCATCTGGGAGAACGTTTCCCTTGAAATACCCATGGGAGAGGCCGAAATCACCGTGACCCAAGGCGGGGCCGGCCTTCCCGTGGAAGGGGTGAAGGTATACGCTTTTTCATCTACGGATTCCTATTTGAAGGTCTTTGATACCACCGATAACCAGGGCAAGGTGCGTTTCCGCCTTGCCCAAGGGTCCTACAAGTTCCGGGCTGACAAAGACGGGGAAAGATACTGGAGCGGGACAGTGGACATTACGGCGGATCTGGTGAAACCCGTGGCCATCGTAGTGCCGTCTTCCGCCCCCACCATCAGCATGACCGCAGATCCTGAAACCATTCAACCGGGCGGGACTTCCACCCTCACCTGGCGTTCCACGGACGCGGATTCCTGCTGCATCGATCAGGGGATCGGGGACGTGGATCTAAACGGCAGCATGCCGGTCAGTCCCACGGAGACCACCACCTATGCCATTACAGCCACGGGACCGGGCGGCACGGCGGAAGCACAAGTCACGGTCACCATCGAGGGCGTTTTCAATGAAGAGAAGATCACTGCGGCCGACGCAGGAGCAAACCACTCTTTTGGGAATTCCGTCTCCATTAGTGGAGACTATGCCGCTATCGGCGCGTCCGGCAATGATTCGGCCTATGTTTTCACGCGAGAAGGGGATTCATGGACCCAGGAGGCCAAACTCACGGCATCGGATGTATCCCCGGGAGACGGTTTCGGTGGTTCCGTATCTATCAGCGGGGACCATGTCGTTGTCGGCACTTGGGGCAATGATTCGGCCTATGTTTTCAAGCGTGACGGCGATGTTTGGACCGAGCAGGCCAAACTCACGGCATCGGATGTATCCCCGGGAGACGGTTTCGGTGGTTCCGTATCTATCAGCGGCGACTATGCCGTTGTCGGCGCCTCTGGCAGTAATTCGGCCTATGTTTTCAAGCGCGACGGCGATGTATGGACACAGCAGGCCAAACTCACCGTGTCGGATGCATCTGAAGACGCGTGTTTCGGCATATCCGTCTCCATCAGTGGAGAATATCTGGTCGCCGGCACGTTAATAGGGGATGAATTTAATGCGGGGGCGGCCTATGTTTTCAAGCGCGACGGCGATGACTGGGTCGAGCAGGCCAAACTCACGGCCTCGGACGCATCAATAGGTGATGGGTTGGGTTTTTTCGTTTCAATGGACGGCGAATACGTCATTGCGAGCGCCTTCGCAGATCAAGGCTTCGGCATGGGTTTGGGACCCGTTTACGTTTTCAAGCGTGACGGCGATGTTTGGACCGAGCAGGCCAAACTCACGGCCCCGGACCCATCAATGGGAGACAATTTCGGCACATCTGTATCCATCAAAGGGGAATACGCCGCCGTGGCCGCCTATGATGAAAATGATGCCGGATCCTTTGCGGGAGCCGTGTATATCTTTACCCGGGTTGATGACCTTTGGGTTGAGCAGGCCAAGAGGGTTGCAAGCAAAACCATGGAAAACCCGTTTTTCATGATTTCGACAGCCATCGGCGATGACTGTGCGATCCTGGGCTTCACCGGGGACGATGAATATGGAGACCATTCCGGCGCCGCGTTTGTTTATCGGTTCCCCACGGTCCATCTTACGGCGAATCCGGAGATCGTTCCGACCGCCGGCGATCCCTCGACGCTGTCGTGGAGTTCCACCCACGTGGAATCGGTGGTCATCGACAATGGTATCGGCGAGGTGCCCTTGAACGGGTCCCTCACGGTAACGCCCACGGAAACAACCGGCTACACCATTACGGCCACGGGCGCGCTCGGTACCACCATGGCCGGCGTTACCGTCACCGTGGGGTATCCGCCAGAAGTAGATATCAACGGGAATCCCGTATCCATCCAGATTGGCGAATCAGCAACACTTACCTGGAACTCTTCCAATGCCGATTCGGTATCCATTGATCAGGGCATCGGGGACGTGGATCCCAACGGCTCCATCTCGGTCAGTCCCACGGAGACCACCACGTACACCATCACGGCCGTAGGTCCCGGGGGAACAGTCACTGACCGCGTCACCATCACCGTAACCATTCCCCAAGTGACCGTAGAGTTGAACTCAGACCCTCAATCCATCCAGATTGGCGAATCAGCAACACTTACCTGGAACTCTTCCAATGCCGATTCGGTATCCATTGATCAGGGCATCGGGACCGTGGATTTAAACGGGTCCATGACGGTCAGTCCCACGGAGACCACCACCTACACCATTACGGCATCGAGTCCTGGGGGAACGGACACCGACAGCGTTACCACCACCGTGACCATTCCTCAGGTGACCGTAGCGTTGAGCGCAGACCCCCAATACATTCAGTTCGGCGA
>JANQDY010000107.1 GCA_028278625.1 Thermodesulfobacteriota bacterium | reverse complement strand
ATTTTGCACCTGTCCCCCGTGCGGAAGAGCCGGCCAAAGCGCGGGTGGGTGATGAATTTCCGGGCGGTCTCCTTCGGCAGGTTGCGGTAACCACGGGCCACATGAATCCCTCCGATGCAAAGCTCTCCCACCTCTCCATGGGGCAGGGGCCGAAGTCGCCCCACATCAAGGATAACGTAGGTAACATTGGCAAAGGGCGAACCGATGGTGACGGTCTCCCCGGGCCGCAGACTCTGGCGGCTCGTGTCGGTACTGGCTTCTGTGGGACCGTAGGTGTTGATGATCTGGCGTCTGCCACGGGTCCAGGGCTCCACCAGGGTCGAAGGGAACGCTTCTCCGGCGGGCACGATATAGCGGCAAATGGGGTAAGGGAGATCCGTCTCCGGTTCTGATGTGAGTGTTGTGAGCAGCACCGGCGGACAGAAAAGCACCGTCACCTCGGCTTCGCGAAGCAACGGGAGAAGATCCGGACCGGACCGGACCTGCTCTCCGGTCAGGAGAACCACCGCACAACCGGACACCCATGCGCTGTACATCTCGGAGATGCTCCCGTCATACCCCAGCGAAGAAATGAGCGATGTGGCATCCATTCCGGGAACGAGATCAAAGTCATCGGCGTAACTGAGGGCCAGATTCACATAGCCTGCATGGGTGCATTCCACACCCTTGGGCATTCCGGTGGTTCCGCTGGTGTAGAAAATGGTTGCAAGGCGTTCGGCGGGGTCGTCCAGCCAGGGCGGGGGATCGTTTTTGGACAACCGGTCCGAGAAGGCCAGGGTATCAAGGGTTGGCAGGTCCCGGAATTTGTCTTTGCCGCGGGTGAGAACCACAACCGGCTTTGCATCTTCCAGCATGTGGGTGATGAGCGCGTCAGGCAACGCCGTATCAATAAACATCATGGTACCGCCGGCCTTTAGAATACCGAGGTGAGAAGCGACGATCTGCCAGTTGTCCTGCGACATTGCCACGGCCACAACCTGGTCGGGACCCGTTAGGAACGGGGCGAGCGCGGCAGCGATGTTTTCCGCCCGTGTGTCCAGTTCAGCAAAGGTCAGAGACGCTCCGGTATGGGGAATCTGAAGGGCCGTGTGGTTGGGATATCTCTCCACGGATCGGCTGAATACATCCGTGAGCCATTTTATCCCTTTCTGATGCGGTACATTCAAAAGGTGGCCGTCGCCAAATTCATCGGTCAAACTGTAAGGGCAGGTGTCTTTTTGTTGGTGGGATGATTTTTTTGCCACCCAAAGGTAGCGCCGCCACGCCAGGAATGCCAGCGCAAAAAAGACCAAACAAGCGCTCATCAGGATATTTGAAGTCATGTCTCTTTTTTAAATCGTTTCGACGTCAACATCCCCTGGAAGATGAAAGTCCCGGCTTCTCTGTTAATGATGCGAGACCATTTCTCAATCAAAGTAGCGCTCAAGTGTTCCCTTGCGCCGGATATCGAGGGTCACGCAATGGAACCCGCCCCCCAGCATTTTCCCGTGCCTCAACTTCAGGGGAATGACATCAAGGCCGTGTTTCTCAAGAAGTTTGATCAGCGCGGTCTGATCTTTATCAACCACAACCAGATTCGGGTTAATGCTGAGCAGATTCATATCGATCCAGTTGCTGCCAATGCTCTTTCTCAAATAGTCGGCACTATACCCTTGGGTATTCTCCATGGGCGGACTGTAGATGATATCCCACTGTTTCAAGATTTCCGGAAGGGTTTGATCATTCAGGCGGGCGGGATTGCAGAGCATCAGTCCGGGACGCAGGGCCGCGAATGTGGAGTCGATATGGCTGCCATAGTAGACACCCTTGAGGAAATGAACCCGGTAGGCATCCCCCAAAATTGTCTGCAGCCATTGGCCGCCCAGTTGGTTGCCGGTGCTGCTGACCAGATAGATCAAATCCCGGCCGAGCCGCAGGACGTTCGCGGCATCAAAAGCCGGCTCGTCATTGCGTGGCGTGGGCTTGCTCAGATCCACATCGAACAGCGCGTCCAGCAGCATCGGTTTGGGAGCGCTGTACCACTTTGCCCCCAACTTCAGATAATCGAGCAGCATCTTGCGATAGCTGAAGGTTTCCTGGAAACGGCTGCGGATCACATTGGGGGTTTCGATGATGTGGTCGCCAATGACGAGCATGATATCCCGGGGACAATAATTGTAAAAACCGGCGGACTCCCAATGGATCGTGGAGAATTTGGCTTCGTGTGACCATGCTTCCGGGCGTTTGACAATGATGCCCTGTTTTTCAAGGACCGCAACAAACGCATTTAAATCTTCCTCCGTCTCTTCAATGATTTGTTGCGGAAACGGGCCCCGGGGGATCTCATCAAGTGAGCGGTCGGGAAACTCCGCCAGCCGAGTACTCAAATCGGGCGTCGGAAAACGGGCGTGGAGCGGATTGCCCACAACGATTTCTTCCAGCGGATCCCACTCATTACAGCTCCAGACCTTTGACATATGAAGAACCTCTCCCCGTGTCGGTAAAACGCCTTTAAGCCCAACAAGCCGTCTAAAGAAATGGGACGGCAGTACAATCTTACGGGTGTGAATAGGTCAAGAAAAGGAGCGTGTCAACTGAAAACAGATCCGTATCCCTTTCAGGGAGCGAGATCGGGGAGCAACTTTACCAGGAGTTCGGAACCGGCAAGCTGGACGGCATAGATCTCCAGGGTGTACCGGCCCATAAACCGGATTAACGCGGCCGCGGGTCCCGGCGGCTGGACGGGGCTCCGGCCCCGGGCGAAAAAACAGAGGCTGAAACACAATAGACCGATACCCAGAATGACCACCCCCAGATGGATGTAGGGAAATGCGTATTCCACCTGTTCCTGCCAGATGTAGAAGGCCGCGGCAAGAAAGCAGGCAAAAAGACGCATCGCCCCCCCATACACCGGCGGGCCGTGGGCGGAAAGCGCCTCTTTTGGACGTGTGGAATCCGTTTTCACGTTGGATCTGTCGTCCAAATAGAGACGCTGACAAAGGCCGAAGAGAGCCCACAGCCATCCTTCGGCCCCGTAATCGACCATTATTGCAGCGATTGGCTGAACCGCCATGAGGGCAAAAGCGAGAAAAAAGAAAGCGAGCCAGCCTTGGTTTTTCACAAGGATCAGCGCATGGGGACGTGCAAGACGGATGAGGATGAAACTGAAGAAAATGTTCGGCGTCACCCAGGACCAGTCCTCATTCCAGCTTTCGAGCAGGGTCAGAATGATGGCGAGCCAAAGCCAATGCAGCGGGACATGCCGGGTCTTTGCGTAACCCATAAGGAAGAAAAACACCGGAGCCGCCAAACGCCCAAAAGCGCTCCACCAGCTGTCGTCTTCCATAAAGAAAAAGCCTACGTGGTCAACCGTTACCAGGATTATTGCGACGGTTTTAAGCCAGTCGGTGTTGTCAACGGCGCGGCGAAAATCCATGGGATCACGTTGGCTTTTTTGATATTTCATTCTTGATGGTCTCGTAAAAAGTCAGAACGCGGTCAAGCCGATATTATGAGCATTTGCTCAAAACGGGTGCGGTACAGGGCGGCCATTTTTTTCACCTCACC
>JANQDY010000101.1 GCA_028278625.1 Thermodesulfobacteriota bacterium | reverse complement strand
TTCTATAGCAAAATGTAAGTCGAAAATCAAGGCAAAAGCGATTTTATTCGCAAGTATTTCAAATGGTTAAATTGGTTTTACTTTTTACAGGACCATCATAGTTCAACTCGGAAAAATCGTCAAAGAAAACGACGAGGCGAGTCATGCGGGCTTCCTCCAACAGATCCTTAATCTCGCCGAGTAAGTCCGAGAATGGAAAAGCCTGGAGAACGACCTCGGAGTACTCCTTGTATACTTCAGCATCTTCCAGTGCCTTGTCAAAGTCAGACAAAGACGCGGATGCATTCACCTTCGGCCCAGTTACGCCGATCTCACCGCCCGCCTCAGTCCTGGTTTCGCTGCCTTGCTCCTTCGTGATTTGAGAGCGCCATGTATTCGAAATACGTTGCAGCACCGGGATTTCGTGGATCTCAAGTTTCGCCTCTGACACTTGTTCTTGTAGAGCGATAAGGCATTGCTTCAATTCTCTGTATGACCGTCTGACGCCTCGCCAGACTTCGAGGAAACCCATTGTGTTACAGGTCTTGTCAATCTCTTTCAAAAGTTCCGAGATCACAGCGCCTAGAAACGCTTTTCGGAGTAGGTGTGTCCGGCAGATGCCTGGATCAATTCCTCTGTCCTCTGTGCCGAGGGGCATCCCCTCTGGTGACAACAACTCGTATAGCGCTTTTACGTCAACATAGACCGATAGAACATCTCTGGAGTTGCGGTAGGCAATCTGAGCTTTCGCGAAGATTGTACTCTTCCCAGTTCCTTTCCGACCTAGCAAGAATGTTGTATTGCTTGACATAACGGATCGAAGGACTGCGTCACCCGGGAGCGGATCGACGTAGAGAGAGTCCACTGGGTCTTCCCCAAGCTCCTTGCTGAAATCTCGTAGTTCAGCACGTCGGTACTGACGAAGGGACTCTGCTATGCGTGAGAAAGCATCTTTGTCCATATTTTTTCTCCGTTCCCGAACAGCTGGGATAGGTGGAAAATCGTCCATCTATTAGGCCTATATCATGGACAATTCTTCCATGCATCTTTATGTTGAAATACAAAACATGGAAAAATGCCGATTGGTTTTTCCTGCTATCGCACAGCGCCACTGATAAAATGGAGTACGGGCTATTCAGAGGCGATTTTAAACGGTCTCTCGTTTCAAGGAGTTCTCTTTGTCTCCAATGACGGCGTCACCATGCAACAGCTTTCGTTCGGTGATTTTCACGAAACCGCAAAATGTATGGGACCATCCGGCGTTTCCAACAAAACCGTTTTTCAAACGGAATGACGCCCGCAAGGTGTCGTTGCTCATAGCAAGAGAAGGCGTCTGTCACATTACATAAGAGCAATTTTCAGGAGGATCCTCTTTGGCAGAATCCTCCTGAAGAGGGATTTTTGGAAGTACGGTGCGGGAGCTAGAGAATGAATCCCTTTATGAGGATGACCCCGGCGGTGGCACCGGGATCCTGCTGCCCTTTGGATTTCTCCTTGTAGTAGGCGATCCTCCCGTGTTGGGCGATCATCTCTTTTGAGGATTCAAGGCCTTTTTCCGCGGACAAAAGGGCCTCCTTTAGCGCCTCTTCGGCCCCCTTCCCTCTGCACGCATCCAGGGCATCGGCGGCCGGCTTCAGAGCGTCCACCACGGTTTTCTCTCCCGGTTTTGCCTTGCCCCGTTCCATGATTCCCCCCACGAAAGCCTGAAAGAAATCGGCAAGATCGTCTGTGGTGAGTTCTTTCTTTCCGGACACCGCCTTCCCGCCCCGCATAAATCCCGTGGCCATGAGGGTCCCCATGGTTGAGGGAGCGGCTTTGGCCATGATCATGCCCGCCTTCATGAGAATCTTTCCCAGGTCCCTCTCTTCCGTGCCTGCCATTTCGTCGTGGGCCGCGGTAAAGGCCTTGGCCATTGTCAGTCCAAGATCCCCGTCTCCCATCCGGCTGTCCAGTTCAACCAAAGCCTCTTTCTGTTCGTCAAAAAGCTGTTTCAGGTTGGATAGGATTTGAATGATGTGGTCCTTGTTCAGGGAATCCATGACTTTTTTCTCCTCTAAAATGCCGCTTTTTGGCGTTTAAATCTCCAACTGGACCTGCTCGAAAAAGGGGGTCCGTGCGGGCCTGGCCAACAGGTCTTTCAGTTCATCGTCCAGTTTCATCAGAGAGATGGAAAAACCGGCCATTTCCATGGACGTGGCGAATTCCCCCACGTACACATGAAACACGGAAATCCCCTTCTCTTTCAACATCCGGTCCATGCGGCGATAGACGATATACATCTCCTCTTTGGGCGTGGCGCCCAGCCCGTTAATCAGCACCGCCACCTGGTCACCCTTCTCGTAGGGAAGGTCCTCCAGAACAGCGGACATCATGGTATCGGTGACCTGATCGGCGCTTTTCAGTTTTCCGCGATGGATACCCGGTTCTCCGTGAATGCCCATGCCGATTTCCATTTCGTCGTCTCCAATGGAAAAACCGGGCTTTCCCACCTCCGGTACGATGCAGGGGGTCAAGGCAACACCCATGGTGCGCACATTGGCGGCCGCCTTTTCAGCCACCCGTTTTACCTCTTCGAGGGTGGCCAGTTCATCGGCTTTGGCGCCTGCCACCTTATACACAAAGAAGATCCCGGCCACCCCTCTCCGCTTTCCCTCTTCCCCCTTAGAGGCGGAGGCCACGTCATCGGCCGCGGCAAAGGAAAGGACCTTGATATCTTCCATTTCCGCCATTTCCGCGGCCATGTCAAAATTCAGGATATCGCCGCCATAGTTGCCGTAGATATAGAGCACGCCGGCGCCGGCGTCGATGGCCTTTGTGACAGTCAACATCTGCTCCGAGCTGGGAGATTGAAAAACCCCTCCAACGGAACAGCCATCCAACATCCCTTGGCCCACGTAACCCAGGAACAAGGGGAGATGCCCGGAACCGCCGCCCGTGGCCAGTCCCACCTTGCCCTCTTTTTTTTCTCCGGCCCTGACGATACAACGGAGATCATTATCGACCACCGTCAGCTGATCGGGATGAGCAGCCAGAATACCTTCGACCATTTCATCAACAAAATTCTCAGGCGCGTTCAAAAACTTTTTCATGGTCTTTATCCTCATGAAGAAGAAAATTCAGTTTAAAGAAACGCTTTCGGGGCCGATTGGAGAAGGGACTCCAATCGACCCATGCATTTTACAGTTTATAGTCGCCGTCTGGCTTTTTCCAATCTTTCAGGTTTTCCTTGGTCACGTCCATCCAGGCCTGCCCATAGATCACCGGAACGCCGGATTTGTTCTTCTTGATGATGATGTTCTCATAGCCGGGCCTTCCCAGGTTGGTCCCATCCTTGATCTCCTCCCCTTTGAGGGTCTTGTAGGCCGCCATGCAGGTGGCATACCCGGCGTCGGCCGGAACCCAGAAATGGATGGATATGGCGGCACCGCTCTCCAGATAATCCCCGGCTACGGAGGGAAGGCACGTGCCGAAGGCGCCTACCTTTCCGATTCGGCCCTTCTCCTCAATGGCCTGGGCCGCTCCCGGCACGGTGCTCATGGCGCTTCCCATGATGGCCTTCAGATCGGGGTAGGTTTTAAGCAATTCCAAAGACTTCTCATAAGCGACCTGCTGATTCTCCTTTTCCTCGATCCTCTTTGCGGCTTGAACGATTTCCGGAAACTTCTCCTTGGCTTCCATCTGCTCGCCATCCACCCATTCGTTGTGGGTGGTGGAGGTGAGGTGGCCCACGAAAGGCTGCCACTGGCCTTTCTTGTTCATCCACTGGGCCATCTGGTCCATCATATGGCGGCCGTAGGCGATGTTGTCAAAGGCCTCGATATCAAAGCTGACCTGTTTCTGGTTGGAGGCCTCGTGGGTAAAGGTTAAAATCCCCGCCTTGTTTGCCTTTTTGAAGGCCGGCACCAGAGATTCCGGATCGTTGGGGACCACCAGGATGGCGTCCACCCCTTTGGCGATCAGGTCTTCCACCAGGGCCACCTGGGCCGCGGGATCAGCCGTGTCAGCACCGATCTGATAGGCGTTGACATCGTCGAATTGCTTGTTGAAGGCCTCGATGCCGAGGCGCATGTTATCAAACCAGGCCACCCCCTCCAATTTGACCACCATGACGATCTCGTAGGTCTTCTTCCCTTTCTCTTTTGCACTCACGGTCATACCAAAACTGACCGTAAGGACCAATGCCAGCAACAGAACAAACAGCTTCTTCATTTTCATCCTCCTTTCGACACGGTTTTAGGGTTTATGATGAGCAAACTTATAATAGTGAACGAATCAGTGTCAATACAAATCATGATAAACCAAAATAGCTGCAAATCTGTTGACCAAGGGGCGTCTCTAAGGTAGAACCATGGGCCAAAAGGAACGACGGAGGCGCATGTGGACAGACGGTGGCGGCAGTTGGGAGATCTTTTGGTGAACCACTCCTTAGGCATAAAGCCGGGAGAAAGGGTCATGATCGCCATGGTGGAACCTGAGGCCTACGAACTAACCCTGGCGGTCTATGAGGCCTGCGTCAAATCCGGGGCCTATCCCCAGGTGCAGTTTTTATCCGAGGAATTGAACCGGCTGGTTTTGAAGTACGGGAGCCGTGAACAAATCGGGTGGGAACCGGAAATGGAGGCCACGGGCATGGAATGGGCCGACTGCTATTTGGGCCTCAGAGGCGCCCACAACCTGGACGTCTTCTGGGACATCTCCGGGGAAAAACTATCCTTGCTGAGACGCGCCATGGGAAAGATCTCGACCCTGCGCTGGGAAAAGACCCGTTGGTGCCTGGTCCGGGTCCCCAACGGTGCCCTGGCCCAGCAGGCAGGGATCGACCAGGAGACAATAACGGAAATGTTCTTCAAGGCTTCCCTGCTGGACTGGAACGCCCTCGGCAAGGAATGGCACCGTCAGGCGGAGATTCTGGGGCGGGGTCATAAGGTCCGGGTGCTGGGGAGGGATACGGATCTGACATTTTCGGTGGATGGCCGCACCTGGGATGTGCTGGACGGACGGATCAATATGCCCGATGGAGAAATCGCCACCTCCCCGGTGGAGACCAGCGTCGATGGTTGCATCCGTTTCGAGTTCCCCGGTGTATTGGGCGGGCGATTGATGGAGGATTTGTCCCTTCGCTGGGACAAGGGAGAACTGGTGGAGGCCCGCTCCTCCACCAACAACGATTTTCTGCAGGCGGTGATTCACACCGATGCCGGTGCGAGCCGCGTCGGAGAGTTTGCTTTCGGCACCAACAACGAGATCAAATATTTTTGCCGGGATATCCTACTGGATGAGAAGATGGGCGGTACAGTGCACATCGCTCTGGGGCGGTCCTATCCCGGTACCGGGGGAACCAATCAATCAGCCATCCATTGGGATATCATTAAAGACCTGAGACAGGAAGGGGAGGTCTACCTGGACGGCAGACGGATCTTTGAAAAGGGCCGGATGCTCATTTAAGGGCGAGGCATGCACATGGGAAAAGAATATCTGTTGGGCGTGGATGTGGGAACCTATTCTTCCAAGGGGGTGCTGGTGGATTCCGAAGGGGCGGTGGTGGCCGACCACCAGGTGCCCCATGGGATGGATATGCCCGAACCCGGCCTTTTCGAACAGGACGCCGACCGGGTATGGTGGCACGATTTCAAGATGATCGTTCAAAGCCTGCTCGCAACTTCAGGGGTCCCTTCCAATCGGATTCGCGGGATCGGGGCCAGCGCCATCGGCCCATGCGTCCTTCCCCTGGATGGTGAGGGGCGGCCTCTCAGGCCCGGAATCCTCTACGGCATCGACGCAAGGGCCTCCGAAGAGATAGAGGACCTGGAAAAGATCCTGGGCAGGGAACAGATTTTTCAAGGAAGCGGTACCCATTTGGACGCACAGGCCTGCGGCCCCAAGATTCTCTGGATCCGTCGAAAGGAACCTGAAGTTTATGCCAAAACCCGGTGGTTTGTTACCAGCCAGAGCTATCTGGTCTACAAGCTTACCGGGAGGCTCACCATGGACCACTACACCGCCTGCGGCTACGGACCCCTCTACGACATTCACCGTTTCAAGTGGAACGATCGTGCGGCCCTCCATATCACCCCCCCGGATCGCCTGCCAAAGACCACCTGGAGCTGTGATATTGCGGGCCAAGTGACGGCTGAGGCCGCCCGTGAGACGGGCCTGGCCCAGGGGACACCGGTCATAACAGGCACCATCGACGCAGCCGCCGAGGCCGTCAGCACAGGGGTAGCGGATGCGGGTGACATGATGTGCATGTTCGGCAGCAGCATCTTCTTCATCATGAAGACCCAACAGCGGATCAAGACGGAACATTTCTGGAGTGCCCATTTTCTGGAACCCGGGACCTTTGCCTTTATGGGGGGCATGTCCACTTCCGGCAGCCTGACCACCTGGTTCCGGGACCGATTCGCCCGGAAAGAGGTGTTGCGGGAACAATCAGGCGGTGAGAGCGCCTATGAGGCTCTTTCACGGGAAGCAGCCCAATCCTCCCCAGGGGCCAACGGTCTCATCGCCCTCCCCTATTTCGAGGGAGAGCGCACGCCGCTTCACGACCCAAAAGCCAAAGGGGTCCTATTTGGGCTGGGACTGTCCCACACCCGTGGAGACATCTATCGCGCCCTTTTGGAGGGTGTGGGCTACGGCATCCGCCACAACCTGGAGGCAATGGGGCAAGAGGGGGTCAGCCCCAGGAGGATCCTGGCCGTGGGGGGAGGCACAAAAAATCCCTTATGGATGCAGTCGGTGGCGGACATCGCCAATGTGACGCTTCTCCTACCCGGGCAATCGGCGGGGGCCTGCTATGGAGACGCTTTTATGGCGGGGGTGGGTGTTGGAATGTTCAAAAATTTAGGAGAAATCAATTGCTGGGTAAAAACGGAAAAGGCCTTCACCCCGAACCCTGAGAATCACCAACGGTATGGACCATTTTACCGGATTTTCCGTTCCCTGTACGACAACACCCGGCAACTGATGCACGAACTGCCCCGCTCCCGTAAAGGGAACGGCAATTAGACTTTTCCGGAGGAATCTTATGGAGACCCTATCATGGATCGAAGCAATATTCGGTGTAACAAAACCGATCATCGGCATGTGCCATCTGAACGCCCTGCCGGGAGATCCCGGTTTTGACCCAAATGGCGGCATGAAAGACGTGGTCCAATGGGCCAAAAAGGACCTGCTGGCCCTTCAAAATGGCGGCATCGACGCCGTCATGTTTTCCAACGAGTTCAGCCTCCCGTATCTCACCAAGGTGGAAACCGTCACCGTGGCCGCCATGGCGCGCGTTATCGGAGAACTCACAAGCGAACTGAGCGTCCCCTATGGCGTCAACGTGCTTTGGGATGGGGCCGCCTCCCTGGATCTTGCCGCGGCCACCGGCGCCCGGTTTGTGCGGGAGATCTTCACCGGCGTGTATGCCAGCGACTTCGGCCTCTGGAATACCGATTGCGGCGCCGTGGTGCGGCACCAGCATGCCATCGGGGCTGAAAGGGTGAAGCTTCTCTTTAATATCGTCCCCGAGGCGGCCCGGTATCTGGCCGACCGGGACATCGTGGAGGTTGCCCGATCAACGGTCTTTAACAACCGTCCAGACGGGTTGTGCGTCTCCGGATTGACGGCAGGGGCACAGGCCGACCGGAGAGTCCTTCAGAAGGTCAAGGAGGCGGTCCCCAGGACCGCGGTTTTTGCCAACACCGGCGTTAATCTGGACAATGTGGAAGATCAACTGGCCATTGCCGACGGGGCCGTGGTGGGTACCACGTTCAAGTACGAAGGGGTGTTTGAAAACCATGTGGACGAAAACCGGGTCAGGGCCTTCATGGACAAGGTGAAGGCCATCCGGTCATAAGGAAATAGGGGCGTTTAATAGCTTCTCTACGCAAACAACGTCCGCATACCGGTTTGTTCCACCATCCTCTCCATGACCTGATCGGAGGGCCGTTCTTCAAAATCGTCGCATGTTGAAACCGTGTAGAATGGAAGTATGGTCTGATATGCCAACGGGTTATTCATTTGCTGGAGACAACTATTTTGAGGGCCTAATATGGTTGAGAAGGTGATCATCATGGGGGCCGCGGGAAGAGACTTCCATAACTTCAACGTCTATTTCAGGGACAACCCCCGTTACGAAGTTGTCGCTTTTACGGCGGCTCAAATCCCCACCATCGAAGGGAGGCGCTATCCACCCGAACTTGCGGGGAAGCTTTATCCTGAGGGCGTACCCATCTATGCGGAAAAATCCCTCCCGGACCTCATTGGCAAGGAAAGAGTCGACCTGGTCGCCTTTTCCTACAGCGATGTCCCCTACTCGGACGTCATGCACAAGGCATCACGGGTGATGGCGGAAGGCGCGGATTTCATCCTTATCGGCGCCACCTACACAATGCTCCGTTCACAAAAACCGGTTGTGGCGGTCTGTGCCGTGAGAACAGGCTGCGGCAAATCCCAAACCACCCGAAAGGTCTGCGAGATCCTGCGTCATCATGGCAAAAAGGTGGTTGCCGTGCGCCATCCCATGCCCTATGGAGACTTGCGAACGCAGGTGGTTCAACGCTACGCATCCTATGGGGATTTTGAAAAACACCGGTGTACCATAGAGGAAAGGGAAGAATACGAACCACTGGTGGATCAGCAAATCGTGGTGTATGCGGGTGTGGACTACGGCAAAGTCCTTCGAGCCGCTGAGAAGGAAGCGGATGTGATTGTCTGGGACGGAGGAAACAACGACACGCCCTTCTACTATCCGGATGTGCACATCGTTCTGTTTGACCCCCATCGGACAGGCCATGAGTTGGCATATTTCCCCGGCGAAACCAATATGCTCATGGCAGACATTGCCGTCATCAATAAGGTGGACACGGCTTTGGCGGAAAATGTGAACAACGTCCGTTCCAACATTCAAAAAAACGCCCCCAAGGCGGAAATCCTGCTTGCGGAATCGCCGGTGCTCGTCAATGATCCCGATCAAATCCGGGGAAAACGGGTTTTGGTAGTGGAAGACGGACCCACCTTGACCCACGGAGAGATGTCTCACGGGGCGGGGCTCATCGCGGCGGAAAAATTCGAAGCAGCAGACATCATTGATCCGCGTCCCTATGCAGTGGGAACCATTAAAGACGTCTATAAACAGTACCCCCACATGGGCAAAGTTCTCCCTGCCATGGGCTACAGCCAAGAGCAGATCAGGGATCTTGAAGAAACCATCTCTCGCGCCCAAACGGATCTGGTGCTTTTTGCCACACCCATTCACTTAACGAGGATCCTCTCCATCCCGAAACCGACCATTCGGGTGCGATATGAATACCGGGACCGTGGAGAGCCCACTTTGGAAGAAGCGCTCCTTGGGCGTCTTCACCGACTGAAGATTCAATAATTGGAGGACCAAGGGACCCGGCTTCGGTATTGGGAATGATACAGAAAGCAAAAAAAGAGATTTTGCTGGTGGCCCTGGGAGGAAATGCCCTCATTAAGAAAGGGCAGGCCGGTACCGTTATGGAGCAGTTCGAGAATCTGCGGATCCCCGTGCGTCAAATCGCCAGGCTTTCCCGCCGGTATCGGATCATCATCACCCACGGTAACGGACCCCAGGTGGGGGACCTTCTCCTCCAGCAGGAATCCTGTGACCGGGCACCTGCTTTGCCTCTCGAAATCCTGGTGGCCCAGACGCAGGGACAAATCGGGTACATGATCGAATCCACCCTGGACAGTGAACTCATGTCCCTGGGTATCCATGCGGAGCAGCCTCTGGTGAGCCTTCTCAGTTACGTGGTGGTCAATGAAAAGGATCCCGCCTTTCATAAGCCCTCAAAGCCCATCGGTCCCGCTTTCACGGCGGAGACGGCAGCAGGGCTCCCTTATGTTACCGGAAAAACCCCCAAAGGGTACAGGCGCTTGGTCGCCTCCCCCGAACCGGTCACCATCGTTGAGCGGCGGGAAATAAAAAGACTCATTGAAAACGACTTCATCGTCATCTGTTGCGGCGGGGGCGGCATCCCGGTCATCAGGGAAGGGAGGGCTTTTCAAGGGGTAGACGCGGTCATCGACAAGGACCTGGCCAGCGCAAAGCTGGCCCAAGACGTGGGCGTTGACATCTTTTTAATCGCAACCGACGTGGACGGCGCTTTCCTGAACTATGAAAAACCGGATCAGGAAAATCTGCGCTCTGTATCAGTGGAAGAGGCGTCCGGATACCAGAAGGAAGGCCATTTCCCTCAGGGCTCCATGGGCCCGAAAATTGAAGCGGCCATTCAGTTCATCAGTAGCGGTGGAAAAAGAGCCATCATTACCTCAGTCGAAACCATTCAAGATGCGTTGGCGGGAAAAACCGGCACGGAATTGATCCGCGATTAATCAGTGGCATTACATGGTAAAACGAATGCCTTGTGCCAGATGAAAGACTCTCCTATGGTGTAGGTCCTTTTTCCGATGGGATGCGACCATTCAGCGGGAGTCCTGAAAAGAGGTGAAAGGCCTCGTATCGGAAGCCGATCTCAAGTCCCTCGGAGCGGAGCAACAGAGAGAATAAAGGTCGGAGGACTTAGAACGATCTATCCTTTTGGCACCCTGCGAATTTTTCAGGAACTATTTCGCCGCGGGATTTCGTGTGATGAACATTTTTGCTACGGACGGATCTACATAGACAGGAGAAAAGCAGGCGGCGGGATACAAATAATCTTCACCTTCCTCATCAATGACGCGTATTTCGTCGTGACCTTCGGCTTCTTCATCGGGCAACGCCTCATAAATCTTCCAGCGCTCCAAAGATGCCTCATTTTCTTCATTGTCAATACAAACAACCAGCCGCTTTCCTTCAAAATGATCTATCATGACGGCTCCACTCATAAATAGTGTTTTATTTTTATGCTTCTCTTTCCAATACCGTGGGCCTCGAACCAATGTATTTCGGCCCGTCTGACGGAACCATCCGAAAGCCGAACATCGGCCACACCTTTCATCTTTTTCCAGTTTCCTTTTCCGTAGAGTTTTTCAAGCCTTTTTCGGATTTTGACGGATGATCCTTTCGCAATCACTTGCGTATCACGGATAATCCCCAATATCTCTCTTACCTGCATGGTCGTCTATATCACTCCAGGCAATTGCAGAAAAATGATTTTAACACATTAGAGACCATATTCCTACAGGGGATCTCCTCCTTTTCATCCTATGGGTGCTAAGTCCGAAACCAAAACCAATTCAATTTCGGGCAATTCAGGAATATGACTTTTGCCTTGAACGTATGATTGATCCCACGCTCTTTGCATGCTAAAGTTAAAGACTGAACGCAAAGCCTACAGGTTAGGTTCAAAAATGGGGGCGGACCACATGAATCCGGATCAAGATCTTCCGCCTGGTGTTGAATTCATAAAGGATGTTTATTTGGGTTTGCTGTTCCTCTTCGCAGCCATTGCAATCGCAGGATTCATATTTCAAAGCATAAAGATCGCGGGCCCTGGTTTAGTAAACTTCATCATTGGCCTCACTGTTTTTCATGGCATATCCAAAAAGAGAAGATGGGTTGTGCCAGTGGTATTGCTGACTTCAGCGTGGGGTATTGTAAGTGTTTTTCTTGGACTGCTTGAGCCATCAAAAGGATTGATTACCCTGATTTTCAAGGTAATCCTTTGTTCTCTGTTTTTCATTTTCAATATCTACTGCGTGTCTGTTTTTTCAAAGAAGCGGACACGGAAATATTTCAGCGCTGAAGGGAAGATCATTTTTTGACTGAGGAATTTGATCACAAAAAAACCGGATATTGCTTTAAATATCCGGTTTCGTTAAGCTTTCCGTGGGGTGGATGACGGGATTTGAACCCGCGACCACTGAGGCCACAACCCAGGGCTCTACCAACTGAGCTACATCCACCAGATAAGGATGGAAATATAACAGGCAATTTTATCTTTTGCAAGAGGTTTTCTATACAAATTTTCACGGCCATTGGCGCAAGGACATAAAAGGCACTTAAAAGAAGTGTTTGACGCTCAAGAAAAACTTTCCTATATTTAGGCCCGCTGACGAATTCCGCTGTGCACATCTGCAAATGAAGCCGCTGTTTTGGAGATTTTCCAGGATCCTTAAACAGTCCCCCGCAGATACAAGGAGTTGAATAACCCATGCCAGATAACCGGCAATCGCTGTTTAGAAAAATACCCAAAGTGGATGCATTGCTCATGCATCCCGCAATTGAAGAGGCGCTGTCCGCTGAGCCGAGAGTGCTCGTCATCAGAGCCATCCATGAAGTGCTGGATGCGCTCCGTAAGGACATTCAGACGGGCGTCATTACGTCGGAGGGCGGACTCCAGGTGGATGAGATCGTTCCAAAAGTGGTGGCGCGAATCAGCCGGCTCTCTTCCCCCAGCCTCAGAAATGTGGTGAATGCCACCGGTGTCGTGGTGCACACCAACCTGGGGAGATCCCTTCTGGCCGATGGGGTTCTCGCAAAATTCGGGCCCCTTGCGGGCGCTTACAGCAACCTGGAGTATTCCCTGGAAAAAGGGCGCCGGGGTAGCCGTTACACCCATGTGGAGTATCTTTTAAAAGAACTGACGGGCGCCGAAGCCGGCATGGTGGTCAACAACAATGCGGCCGCTGTCCTGCTTTCACTGGAAACACTTGCCAAGGGAAAAGAGGTGGTGGTCTCACGGGGCCAGTTGGTGGAGATCGGCGGCTCCTTTCGCATACCGGATGTCATGAGAAAAAGTGGGGCCACCATGGTGGAGGTGGGCACCACCAACAAAACCCATCTGAGGGATTATGAAGAAGCCATCGGTCCGGACACCGCACTCCTTTTGAAGGTGCATACCAGCAATTTCCAGATCGTGGGGTTTACGGAGGAAGTACTCCTTGGGGAACTGGCAAAGCTCGGCCATAAACACGGCATTCCGGTCATGGAGGATCTGGGAAGCGGCTGTCTTCTGGACTTTTCCACCTACGGCATGATCCGGGAGCCCACGGTTCAGGAGGCCCTGGCGGAAGGGGCCGGGGTGGTTACCTTCTCAGGCGACAAGCTCCTGGGTGGACCTCAGGCGGGCATCATTCTGGGCAAAGAAGAGCTGGTGGAGGACATTCGAAAAAACCAGTTGAACCGGGCGCTTAGAATCGACAAACTGACCCTTTTGGCCCTAGAGGAAACCCTTCGCCTGTATCGGGACCCCCAAAAGGCGGTCAGGGAAATTCCCACCCTCCGGATGATCTGCCGTTCCTATGAATCTCTGGTGGGGAGCGCAGAGCGGTTGTATGGACAGGTTCAGGATATTGGCACGGAAAATTTCACCATGGAACTCGTGGACGGATTCTCGAAAGTGGGCGGCGGGGCCCTCCCCCTTCAAGAAATGAAGACCTGTCTTTTGAGCCTTGTTCCCGCGAGACTTTCCGCCCACAAAATGGAAGAACACTTGCGGCTCAATGACCCTCCCATCATCGGCAGGGTTGAAAGGGACCGGCTCATGCTGGATGTGCGAACCATTCAGGACCGTGATTTTCAAACGGTTGCAGAGGCCTTAAGGAACCTTGCCACTTTCAATCCATTTGAAACGGGGAATGAAAGAGAGATCTGATAAATGGAAGGAATCGTTCAGAAAATAGTTTCAGACGCCCAGTCCGTGATAGAAGCCTTCATTCAATCCAACACATCCAGGCTCATCAACTTCTCCGAAAAAATCGCATCGGCATTTTTGGGAGACCGAAAGCTGCTCATCTGCGGCAACGGCGGCAGCGCCGCCGACGCACAACACATGGCGGCGGAATTCGTCAACCGATTTCAGCTCGAGCGCCCTCCCCTCCCGGCCATGGCTTTGACAACGGATACTTCCGTGATTACCAGTATCGGAAACGATTACAGCTTTCGGGAGGTTTTTTCCAAGCAGGTAAAAGCCTTGGGCGTTGAAGGGGATGTGCTTTTGGCCATCAGCACCAGCGGCAATTCCCAAAATGTGGTGACCGCCGTCAAGGCGGCAAAAACACACGGACTCTACACCGCCGCTCTTCTGGGTAAAGACGGCGGAGAATTGCGCAAACTGGTGGACATGCCCCTGTTGGCGGCCTCGAGCGTCACGGCCCGGGTACAGGAGGCCCATATTCTGGCGATCCATGTGATCTGCCACCTGGTTGATTATATTTTGTTCCAGAAGCATCTTGAAGAATAGCCAGCAAGTACTGGGCGGGCGATTGCCGTTCCGCAGGCCATAAACCATAGATGACTGCCAATGACTGAACCATTACCCCTCTCATTCGACACTGTCCGGTCTTATTCGCTGAAGGATAGAAAGAGCAAAGTGGATACCCACCATTTCGCCAACTCTTGGTCCGCGGGCGATTCCATGGGCGCCTGGCTGAAAGGCCTGCCGGACATTCTGGCGGCCCGGGATCTGCTGCTCATTCGGGACCGGGTCCTGGATGCCTTTTTCGGGAAAAAAAAGATCCTTTTGGCCATGGGGGCCCATCCCATCAAGGTGGGACTCAATCCGGTCATCATCGACCTGATGGAGCGGGGCATTATCAGCGCCCTGGCCATGAATGGTGCCTGTATCATCCACGATGCGGAACTGGCCATGGCCGGAAAAACATCAGAGGACGTGGCGGCTGAAATCAACAGCGGCAGCTTCGGCATGGCCGAAGAAACCGGCCGCTACCTCAACAGGGCCATCACCAATGGCGCACGAGCCGGCAAGGGCCTGGGAGAATCGGTGGGGAACATGCTGCTTGAAGAAGCGTTCCCCTTCAATCATTACAGCCTGCTGGCCCGGGCCCGGCAACTGAATATCCCGGCAACCGTTCATGTGGCCGTGGGAACGGACATCATCCACTTCCATCCCCTTGCCAACGGCGCCCATATCGGCGCCACCTCCCATTTCGATTTTCGCGTCTTCTGTGGTCAGGTATCGGAACTGGACGAGGGGGTGCTCATCAATCTGGGTTCGGCGGTGATTCTTCCGGAAGTATTTCTGAAAGCGCTCAGTGTGGCAAGGAACCTGGGACACGAGGTCAAAAACATCACAACCGTCAACATGGATTTCATTCGACAATACCGCCCCATGACCAATGTGGTTCATCGCCCCACACTGGACGGCGGAAAGGGGTTCAGCCTGGTGGGACATCATGAAATCATGTTTCCCCTTCTGGCTGCGGCGGTGATTGAAGGAATCGAAGAAACAAAGGAAAAAGGATAGAACAATGCCCATATACGAATATAAATGCGAAGACTGCAACGAGGAGTTCGAAGCCCTGGTGTTCCGAACCGATGAAATCGTCCCCTGCCCCAGTTGTGAAGGGAATGACATCAAACGGTTGATGTCCGCCTGCAACCACAAATCAGGCGGTTCCGCCGGGGGTGCCGACTATAGCGCACCTTCCGCCGGGTCCTCCGGCTGTGCCGGCTGCTCCAGCACCAACTGCAGCACTTGTCATTAATGGCTCGTGGCTGATGGCTGACGGGTTGTCGCGAAATCCGGGAGGATGCGGTGGTTAGGATCGGGTTCGGATACGACGTTCACGCCCTGGTTGAAGGCCGCAGGCTGGTCCTTGGCGGCGTGGAAATCCCCCATTCCAGAGGTTTGAAAGGGCATTCCGATGCGGACGTGCTGATTCACGCCGTTATGGACGCACTGGTGGGGGCCCTTGGGCTTGGAGACATCGGCCACCATTTTCCGGACACGGATCCGGCTTACAAGGACATATCGAGCCTCAGAATGCTTGAAGCCGTCGCAGGGCTCATGGAAAGGGAAGGTTATCAACTGAACAATCTGGACTGCACGCTGGTGGCCGAGGCACCCCGCATTGCCCCGCATCTTGAGGAGATGAAACAGCATCTGTCAAAGGCCCTCAAAAGCGGGAAGGACCGGATCAACATCAAAGCCACCACCAGTGAAGGCCTCGGGTTCTGCGGTAAACGGGAAGGGATGGAAGCCTTCGCCGTTGTGACCATTCTGCGCAAGGAGATCAAAGGTGTCACTTAAACTTTACAATTCATCTACCCGAAGAAAGGAACTTTTTACGCCATTCGAAGACGGCAGGGTTGGGCTTTACGTCTGCGGCGTTACCGTGTACGACCGCTGCCACATCGGGCACGCCCGCTCCACCATTGTCTTTGATGTGCTGGCCCGCTATCTTCGGGCCAAAGGGTACGACCTGACCTATGTCAGAAACTTCACGGATATTGACGACAAAATCATTGAACGGGCCAAACTCCTTGAAAAATCGCCCAAAGACCTGGCTGAAGAATTCATTAATGCCTTTTACGAGGACATGGGAAAGCTGGGCGTTTTGAACGCGGATGTGGAGCCCAGGGCCACCGACTATATCGACGACATGGTCCAAATGACCCAGACCCTCATGGACCGCGGATACGCCTATACGGAAGGGGGCGATGTCTATTTTTCGGTGGATTCCTATCCGGGCTACGGCAGCCTCTCCGGCCGGAACCTGGAAGACATGCGGGCCGGCAGCCGCGTGGCCGTTGACGACAAAAAGAGACACCCCATGGATTTCGTGCTATGGAAAAGCGCCAAACCGGGTGAACCCCAGTGGCCCAGCCCCTGGGGACCGGGCCGCCCGGGCTGGCACCTGGAATGCTCGGTGATGAGCAACCGGCACCTGGGCCCCACCTTCGACATTCACGGTGGCGGCCGGGACCTGCTCTTCCCCCATCACGAAAACGAACGGGCCCAATCCATGTGTGCCAATGACGGTCAGTTCGCCCGGTACTGGGTCCATAACGGCTTTGTCACTGTGGAATCGGAGAAGATGTCCAAATCCCTGGGCAATTTCCTGACCATTCGGGATGCGTTAAAAGATTACCATCCAGAGGTGCTCCGGCTGTTCCTTCTCTCCAAGCACTACCGCAGTCCCCTTGATTTCTCAAGGAAAGACGTGGCGGGGCTTCAATCGGGCCTGGTGCGCATTTACAGGACCCTAGGGCGGCTGGGCGACCTTCTGGAACCCCATGGGGAGGAAAAAGAGACATCTGCCGGCGGTCCCGGCACCGCGAGCGAATTCTCCCGGAAATTCAGTGAAATGATGGATGACGACCTCAACACGGCCGGGGCCCTGGGCCTGATTTTCGACAAGGTGCGGGGAATGAACCGGCTCATGGACCCTGACGGCAATGAACCGGTTCCTGCCGAAGCCCTTGAACGCCTCAAAAAGGACCGATCAGAGCTCCTTTGGGCAGGTGGTGTTCTAGGGTTGTTCCAGGAGGATCCGGCTGCCTTTTTTGAACAACTGGCCGATCCCTCAACCCAGGTGAACACGGACGAAATCGACGCTCTCGTGGAAAAACGCACTTTGGCCCGCGCAGCCAAGGACTGGGCCACATCCGATGCCATTCGTGACCAGTTGAAAGAGATGGGGGTCATTTTGGAAGATGGCCCCAAAGGGACCACCTGGAGACTGGATGTTTAAGCTAGAGAGCGACTTCTCTCCACGTGGAGACCAGCCACATGCCATTACCAGCCTGGTGGAAGGGATTACCCAGGGGCTCAAGCACCATGTGCTTCTGGGGGTGACCGGGTCGGGCAAGACCTTTACCATGGCCCACACCATTGCCGAGACCGGAAAGACAACCCTGGTCATCGCCCCCAACAAAACCCTGGCGGCCCAGCTTTACGGTGAACTGCACGGTCT
The DNA here is from genome assembly GCA_028278625.1 of Thermodesulfobacteriota bacterium. The sequence continues at coordinate 1,202 of JANQDY010000101.1, read as the reverse complement.
TTTCCCAAAAAACGCGGTCCATTACTTTGTCAGCTATTACGATTACTATCAACCGGAAGCCTATATTCCCCAGTCGGATACCTACATCCAGAAGGACAGCCACATCAACGATCAGATCGACAAAATGCGGCATGCCGCCACGCGAGCGCTCCTGGACCGGGATGATGTGATCATCGTGGCCAGCGTTTCCTGCATTTATGGCCTGGGGTCGCCTGAGACCTATTACGACATGCTGCTCTATCTGGAGACGGGCAATACCATCTCAAGGGAAGATGCCGTCAAGAAACTGGTGGAAATACAGTATGAACGGGGTGATATGGATTTCTACCGGGGTCGCTTCCGCGTGCGGGGGGATGTGCTGGACATCTACCCGGTCCACGAGGAGGACCGGGCCGTGCGGGTCCATTTCTTCGGAGACGAGGTGGAAGCCATTCAGGAGATCGATCCTCTCACCGGCAAAGCCATGGGAAGGCTCAGCCGCGTGGCCATTTATCCCGCCACCCATTATGTGACCACCGCCGATATTCGCGACCACGCCGTGGAACAGATCAAGCTGGAACTCACCGAACGGCTGGCCCACCTTCGGAAGGAGAACAAGCTCCTGGAAGCCCAGCGACTGGAGGAGCGCACCCGGTTTGACCTTGAAATGATGGCGGAACTGGGATACTGCCACGGGATCGAAAACTACTCACGTCATCTGACGGGCCGGGCCCCGGGAGAGCCGCCGCCCACCCTGCTGGACTATTTCCCGGCGGACTATCTGCTGATCATCGACGAAAGCCACATCACCGTCCCCCAACTGAACGGCATGTTCCGGGGCGACCGGTCACGCAAGGAAACCCTTGTGCAGTACGGCTTCAGGCTCCCCTCGGCCCTGGACAACAGGCCGCTCAAATTCGAAGAATTCGTGGCCCGTATCAACCAGGTGGTTTTCGTCTCGGCAACGCCCGGGCCCTGGGAGCTCGAGCGCACGGAACACATCGTGGAGCAGATCATTCGGCCCACCGGGTTGGTGGACCCGGAAATCCAGGTGCGGCCCGCCAGGAACCAGGTGGACGATCTCCTGGCGCAAATCAGGGAGCGGGTGGCCAAAAATGAACGGGTACTGGTGACCACCCTCACCAAGCGCATGGCCGAAGATCTCACCGAATACTACGCGGAGCTGGACATTCGCGTACGGTACATGCACTCGGACATCAAGA
>JANQDY010000099.1 GCA_028278625.1 Thermodesulfobacteriota bacterium | reverse complement strand
ATTCGTTTTCCCATTTCACTCTCCTTCAACTTTGCTAGCGGAAAGTGTAGGGGAATTTATCTCAGATTCTGTCCGGTTTATTCTGCCCTATGCACCTACCTTTCTAAACCGCACCCATTTTTTGATCAAATTGCTCAATTTTTTTTTCAGATGTTAGATTTTGGTTAAAGTCTTTGAGCAAATTGCCGATATAGCTCCACAGGGAGGCAATGAAACAGATGAGCCCAAAACCCGAAAGCCTATCGGTTCAACAGGTCGCGTCTTTGTGCGGGGTTAATCGAAACACCGTTGGATACTGGTGCCGTTCCGGAAAGATCCATACACAAAGAGAGGGAAACAAGTATGTCATACCGGTCAAAGACTTGACGCTTTTTTTGGAATCAACGGGAAGGCGAGTCCCTCAAGAACTCTATCAGGAAAACCCAATGGAAAGGGTCTTTAAAACCGTGATGGCCTGTTGGGAATACAATGAGGGAACGCCGCACGGGAACGAATGCAAGGATTGTCGCATTTTTCACAATCGCCTCAGCAACTGCTTTATCATGAGAGGTCTTAGCGCTTCCAAGTGCCCTCAAGACTGTAACAAATGCGAATATTTCCACAAAACCCATCTGCCGCGAATACAGATGGTCCACCAGATCGCCGCTCCTGCCTTTGTTTACGGGGACTTCCATTTCTTGGGGGGAAACAGTGCCGGAGCCGAACTTTGCGGTATTCACGTGGAGGAAATCATTGGAATGGGAGTGGAGGAACTGGTCCACCGGGATTCTTTGGCGTCGTTGCTTCACGAATTTCGCAAGATGGGCCTTAAGGGCCATGAACCTTCCGGCCCATTTCCAATTTATCTGAAAAATCGAAACCAAGAAAGAATTGAGGTTGAAGCCCTCTTTTACCCCCTTCACGAGCCTGAAGGCGCCTGGCTTGTTTTGGCAAGTAAACGGGAGAGAAAAGAAGAAAGCCCGGCCGGCATCCCATAAAGCCGTTTCATTTATCCGGTTTTACGGGTGTCCGCTGTGCCCATCTCAAATAAACCGTTAATCTCTAAAAAAAGGAGTGGAAGATCATGTTATCCGAAATTCTGTTGGTGGTCTGCATCGGCGTGGCAGGGACGGCAATTGCCTGCGGGATTTTCTTTCTTCTGATGAGAAAGAACATCGCCACAAAGCTTTTAACCGGTTTGATTCCGGGAATCACCCTTTTGATTCTGCTCGTCTACATCTGGCACAAAACAGGAGGCGTGAACAGCTTGAAAACGACTATCTGGGCGGTACCCGCGGGAATCGGCATTTTCGCCCTGAACCTGGGCCTGATGGCAAAACGCCTGATCAAACCGCTGGGCCGGGGCATTACAGGGCTCAGAGAATCGGCGGAACAGATTTCTTCCGCTTCTCTAGGAATCCTGGCTGCCAGCCAACAGCTGGCTGAAGGGGCTTCCCAACAAGCCGCCGCCATTGAAGAGACATCCGCCTCACTTGAAGAAATATCTTCCATGACTCAGCAGAATGCCTCCCACGCCACGGAGGCCGATTCCCTTTCCACCCAGACAAAAACCACAACCGATTCCTGTTCCAACAGCATGCAGGAAATGGCTGCCGCCATCGGGCAGGTGAACGATGCGAGCCAGGAGACACGAAAAATCGTAAAAACCATTGATGAAATTGCCTTTCAAACGAATCTTCTTGCCCTGAACGCCGCCGTAGAGGCAGCCAGGGCCGGAGAGGCCGGTGCCGGTTTTGCCGTGGTGGCGGATGAGGTCAGGAACCTGGCCCTACGGGCGGCAACGGCCGCAAAAGACACCACGGAACAGATCGACAGCATCAACGGCAAAATCGAAGAAGCCATGGATTTGGTCTTTGAAACCATCGACGCTTTTTCCAACGTGGATGAAAACACCGGCAAGGTGAACGTGCTGGTCAGCGAAATCGCATCCGGTTCCAATGAGCAGGCCCAGGGAATCGAACAGATCAACCTGGCGGTAACGGAAATGGACAAGGTGGTCCAGCAGAATGCGGCCGGCGCCGAGGAATCGGCCGCGGCCACCGAAGAGATGAACACCCGGACCGGCAAGATGATGGATATGATTAACGGGTTACTCCCGCTTCTAAATGGCGGTGCCGGAGAATCGATGGAGATTTCCGGGGTTGCCAAAATACCGGTTGGAACGGAGAAGGTGGGTGCGCATCCTGCTCTACCTTTCAAAAGGGATAAAGGGGAGGCGGATTTACGGAACAATATCCTTGAAGCAGAAGGCCTCAGGGATTTCTAGAAACGGCAGAAGCCAACCCAAAAGGGCCTAAGGGGGGTGATAATGAACCCATTTGCGAGTGGGTTTTCGAAGAACATCCGGCCAAAGGGGAGAAGTTTCCCGTGCCGGGAAACCGGTAAAGGTAAGTGGCATACATTACGGCAACATTTAATATCTGAAAGGAGAAAAGGCTTTATGGGAAAAAGACTGCAAAAGGCGTTTGCCGCAGCCAAAGACGCCGGCGGCGTGAAAGCGCAGATGCGGCTGGCAATGAAGGCGGGGATGAGTTCCGACAAGGCTGCCGCGGCTCCGGACAGCCCGGAAAATATCCAAAAGGTTCAGACGGCCTTTAAGGCCGTAACCGGTAAGGACATTCAACTTTAGTAACGACGAGGAGGAATCAATATGGCCATCGAAAAAAGACTCGAGTTTGAAATTGACCATAAATTTGACCCCATCACCAACAGGCACTACATGAACGGTTTCTGCACCGTTCTTCACTGCCACCATTATGCAACCCTCTATACCCAGTTGGCTGACGACGCCGAGGAATTCGAGGGCGTTCGGCTTATGAAAGAAGCCGCGGAAGACACCTTCTATGAAGTCCTGGACGACTACTACCAAAAACACGACATTGAGTCCATCGAAGACAAGGTCACCATTGCCGAACAGTATTGGAAGTGCGTGGGCATGGGAATCATCCGCTTTACGGGTATCGGCAAATATGCGGCCACGGCCCTCATGGAGTATTCGCACTTGGACGAAGGGTGGCTTAAGAAATGGGGCAGCAGGGATAAGCCGGTCAACTTCTTCACATGCGGCTTTGTGGCAGCGGTAGCGGCCCTGGCAAATGGAAAACCGGCCCGCACCTTCACAGTCAAGGAACCAAAAGGGTTGGTCTGCGGCGATGAGGTATCGGCTTTCAAAGCGGTCCTGACATAATCGCTTCTGAAAACGAAGACTTACGAGACCAAATCTTTTCTCAAATGAAAGAGGAGAAAACCTATGGCGATAGACAGAAAAAAGATCATAGAAGAGATGTCAAAAGTCAGTGTCATCGGCAATGATGAGGGACTGATCCCGGCCTTTAATGTTTTTGTGCAACAGCTCCCCTCTGATTTCTGGAACGGCTTTGCGCGTAGGATTGTCAACTATGTCCCCGAAGACCTGGTTGAATCCGCCGAAGCCCTCCTGTTCAATGCGGCCCATGAATGCGGCTACCACACCGGATACGGCATCATCACTTCCGATGAATGGAACAAGGTTGTGGGGCCCATGGTGGAAAAGGTCCCCGAGGATGTCCTTCATGGGGCCTACGCCGTCTTTACGGCCTGGGGATGGGCCAAGTCGGAAGTGATCGAAATTGTTCCCAAAGAGAAAATGGTCATTCGCGCCTATGACTACTATGAAAGTGACATTATGGTATACGGAAAAGCCTCACGCCCCTGCGCCTACATGATTCAGGGGGTCAGTGCGGCATTTATGGACATCGCATATGGCGACAAACCATATCCGGACGGGATGGGAACCTTCAAATGCGAACAAACAAAAGGGATAGAGATCGGCGATGATTACGGAGAATTCCTGGTCACGCGGGCATAGGAGTTCATCCATTTGGACAGGTCCATGGACATCCCTTAGAACAAACAAGCGAAAGGATGTCCATGGATCACACATGTCATTTGTCTATCCGGTCTTAGCCCAGGATCTCCCTCAGTTTTTCCGACAACTCTCCTAATTTGAACGGTTTCTGAATAAAACCGTTGGCACCCCGATTCAGTATCTCGGTGGCTTGACCGCTGACGCTGTATCCGCTGGAAAGGAGCACCTTGACATGGGGGTCCAGCTTTTTCAGACTTTCGTAGGTTTCCGCACCCCCCATATCCGGCATGATCATGTCCAGAATAACGATGTCGATCAGTTCTTTGTTCTTCTCATATATGCGGAGGGCCTCCTTTCCGCTTCCCGCAAGCAAGACCTTGTAACCCAAGACCCCCAACAGATCTTCAAGGGTTTCGGTGATCATTTTTTCATCATCCACAAAGAGAACGACCCCGGAGCCTCTGATTGTCTCTTTTGCCGGTTTCTTCTCCTCAACAATCTCCTTTCGGCATGCGGGCAGATAGATATGGAAGGTACTGCCATGGCCCTTTTCACTGTAGACATTGATAAAACCGCCGTGATTCTTGATGATGCCATATGCGGAAGCCATCCCCAATCCGGTGCCCCTGTTCAAGTCTTTGGTGGTGAAAAAAGGATCAAATATTCTCCCCAGGGTCGTTTCATCCATACCGATGCCCGTGTCGGTAACGGATATCTGAACATATGGCCCGGGCGCTACCCCATGGGGGTTGATGAAGTCTTCATCGAGGGTGACATTACCGGTCCTGACATGGAGATTGCCGCCGTTGGGCATCGCTTGCCAGGCATTGACATAAATGTTCAGAATGACCTGCTGAATCTGCCCCCGGTCAACCGCCACATACCAGAGATTATCATCGCATTTTTCATGGATGGTAACCTCCTTTTTGGTCCGGCCGAACATCCGGTTTTCCCTCTTGATAAGGTCATTGAGATTCGTTGGTTTGGTCTCATACTTTCCGCCCTTGGCAAAACCGAGAAGCTGCCTTGTCAAGCCGGCGGCGCTCCCCACATATCGTTCGATCTCTTTCAGGTTTTCAGCATCCGGATGGGAAGCATCCTTTTCCAACAGCATCAAGGAGATGCGACCCTGGATGGCCATGAGCAGGTTGTTGAAATCATGGGCAATACCCCCTGCCAGGGTGCCCAAGGACTCCATCTTTTGGGATTGATGCAGCTGGTTTTCCAGCCTTTCTCTCTCTTCCTCAGCCCGTGTGCGGCCGGTTAAATCGTGCACAACGGTCACGGTTCCCGCTTTTGGGTCTTTCGGGTCTAATGGTTTTGCAATCAAAACCACGTCACGGATTTCGCCGTCACTCCGTTTGAGTCTGGTCCGGGCAGATGTAATCCCATCTTTATTGGGATGCCCGTACAATTCCTTTCCCACACGTTCATACTCTTCCCTGCTCTCATAGAGGAAGGCAGGTGTCCTGCCGATGAGAGACGGTTCCGGGTAACCAAAGCTTTCACACCAGTTTCGGTTCGCCCGCTGATACACGCGATTCTTCATCAGGCAGATGCCAACGGGCGCTGCCGTAAAAACGCTCTCAAGGGTGGATTCGCTCTCCCGCAGGGCCTCCTCAACCTTCTTGAGTTCGGTAACGTCGTGGGCCACGGCAAAAGTGACACCCCGTTCAGGAATGGGTTTTGACGCCCATTTAAGCCAGAGGTAATCGCCGCTGCTGGACCGGTACCTGTTTGTGAAATTTACAGCATTCTCCCCTTTCTTCAGTTTCTCTTCGATCACGGTCAAGGTAGGGATCACGTCTTCGGGATGAATAAAATCGAGGAAGGAACGATTGAGCAATTCCTGTTCCGAATACCCCAGCAATCTTGTGAAGGCCGGATTGACTTTGAGAAAGGTGGCGGTGTTGATGTCGGCAACGCAGATTAAATCAAGGGACATTTCAAATATCTCGGAAAGTTCCTCTTGGCTCTCTTTCAATGCTTCCAAATTCGGTCTGCGTTCGGTTTCATCCGAGGATGTAACGACCCCACGGCCCATGTGCTCTAGGAGAGCCCGATACCTCCCTTGTATTTTCTGAAGTGCCAATTCCGTTTCCGCGATCCTTTGCTCCAATTCTTCATAGGTCGGTTTTGTGGTCATGCGGAAACCCTCCGAATGCTCGTGACATGATTTAAGGGGGTAGTGAGACGATCTTGCCTGGAACTGTCGGTTTTAATCATAGGAAAACAGAGGGGCAAGCGTCAATGACAAACCTGTCCGATCGCCGGCAATCACAGGGGCATCATTATATCCGATGCATCAGTCGTTTCTGTTACGATTCCGTATGGTTGCAGGCGTCAGCGCATCCTGTTCCTTCTTCATCTGCAGCAGAACAATGGCCCCAACCACCATGGCCCCTCCTGCCATTTGCAGCGGCTTTAAAGATTCACCCAGAAAAAGGTAGGCAAAGAGGCCCGCGGAGATCGGTTCCAGCGTTGCCGCGATGGATGCCCGCGTTGAACGAACATAATTGACACCCATAAAAAAGAGACCAAACGGCAAAAGGGTCCCGACGATGGAAACATAGAAGATCCAGCCCCACTGGACAGCCGCAAAATCGGACCTGAAGTAATCAAAGGGTCGGTAACAGATGTGCCACGTAATCGAGGCAAAGAGTAAGGAATAAAAAAGAACGGTCCAGGGCGGATAGCGGTGCATCCCCTTTTCGCCCACCAGCGTATATGCCGCGAAACAGACTGCCGACAAAAGACCCGCGAGGATTCCCAGTTGGTTCATTCTGAGCAGGTGAAGGCTGTATCCCCCCACCACAAAATAGCACCCGCCAAGGGAGAGGAGCAATGCCAGAACTTTGGTGGGCGAAAGGGATTCCTTCCAGAAGAGAACGGAAAAAAAGGTCACGAAAATGGGCGCCAGGTACTGGAGAAAAACGGCCGCCGCCACCTGGATCTTACTGATGGTGAAAAAATAGGTCATCTGCACCAGGGCCATCACCACGCCGCCCAAGAGGAAGAAATACCACAGATCCTTTGGCCTGATTCTAAAAAGCGGGCGAAACCAGATGCCAAAAACAATGAAGAGAAGCACGGCTGAAACGGTTACGCGGAGTTGCACCAGTTGAAAAGGGGTCACGCCTGAAATAAAGAGGGCTTTGCCCGCGGTCCCTGAAGACGCCCACATAAGCGCCGCCAGTGCCACACAAATATACCCTTTAACGGAATCGTACATCACAAAGATCTTATTGGAATTGCCATTTCATTTTGAACCGCACTTTTTTCACAGGACAGGGTCCCATGTCAATGGGTTTGTTATGGCGAAGGTCGCTTCTTGATCCCGCCGGCTTTCTGGTTGCACAAGGACCGATATTGCTTGTTCCTTTTCGGAAAACAATTGAACCAAACACCCTTCTCATATTATTATTCGTTAAAAGCCCGGAACAATAACCGCTAGCAAAAAGGGGACGTCATGAAAAAAATGGCGATGGGGGGTGTTCTTTCACTCTTGGTCTTGCTCCTCCCTTTTTTTTCGTCAGGGACTGAAACCAAAGGTATCAGCGTCGTCATAAAGGATTCCGCCGGACGAAAAATCGGCCTTTACAATGAGAGCCATGCCCTGCTCATCGGTATCAGTGATTATACGGCCGGCTGGCCCAAACTGGAGAGCGTTCCCCATGAAATGGAAAAGGTTGAAGCGGCTTTGAAGAAAAGGGGATTTCATGTGGTCAAGGTGATGAACCCCAATAGCGATGAACTCTATGAAGCGTTTGAAGATTTTATTGACACCTACGGTTTTGACGAGGGGAACCGTCTGCTGTTTTTTTTCTCGGGTCACGGACATACCCGAAAACAGGGAAGGAAGGGTTATCTGGTTCCCGCCGATGCGCCTGACCCCAGATATGACGAGAAGGGTTTCGCTCGAAAAGCCTTAGGGATGAACCAAATTCTCACCTGGTCCCGTGAGATCGAAGCCAAGCACGCCCTGTTTCTCTTTGACAGTTGTTTTTCCGGAACCGTCTTTAAAGCAAAGGCGTTGCCGCATATTCCCCCCAATATTTCCGATGTCACCTCACGCCCCGTACGCCAGTTCATTTCGGCGGGAAGTGCCGGAGAGGAAGTTCCCGCCCGCAGTGTTTTCACGCCCTCCTTTATTCGGGCCCTGGAAGGCGCTGGTGATCTTGACGATGACGGCTTCATCACGGGAACGGAAATCGGCATGTACCTTCACAAAAAGGTGCTTTCATACCAAAAAAACCAGACACCCCAGTACGGCAAAATCAAGGATCCCGATCTGGACCAAGGAGATTTCGTCTTTGTTTTGCCGGGCGATGTGGGAAGGAAATCTTCGGTTTCCGAAGCAAAAAAACCCGCAAAAAAGATCCCCCAAAGTCATGTGGACAAGGAAATGCTCTTCTGGCAATCCATTCAGAACAGCCAGGATCCCGCTCTTTTTGAAGCCTATATCGAGGCATTCCCTGATGGGGTATTTGCGCCCATTGCCAGGACCAAGGTGGAAGCCTTTAAGGAGAGGGAAATCGCCTCCATTCCTCCATCCAATCCCAAACCAAGACTCTTTGTGGAGACCAGACCGAAAAACGCCACCATCAGAATTCTCAATATCAAGCCCAAGTTCTTCCAGGGGATGGATCTTGAACCCGGCAGTTATCATTTGGAAGTGAGCCACAGCGGTTATGGGACGAAAAAGAGCTGGATCAGGTTGGCGCCGGGGGAGGACAGAACGATTTCATTTGAGCTGGAACCGATCCGCGCTTCCATTAAGAAAGACACCCCTCGGCCCGAGCTCAAAGATAAGATGGGCGGAATTCCGGTCAAACCCTCTTTCGCCAAACAGGGGACCTATCAGGTTCTGTTATGGGAAGATTTTTCCGATAACAGCTTCAAGTGGCCCATTTCACCGAAGAAAGAACGGGATCTGAAACTGCGAAACGGAAAATACTATTTCAAACACCATCGGGAGAATCAAAGCTGGACCGTCTCAAAAAAAATAGAAGGATTTAACGCCTCCTCCGATTTTAAGATCCAATTAACGGTTAAGCATTTGTCGGGTATCACCAATAATGGGTTCGGTGTTGTATGGGGGAAAAAAGGAAAGAACAGTTTTCATTTTCGAATCTCCGCCAATGGCTACTTCAAGCTATCCAAGACCGTTAACGGGAAATTCACCGATATCAGCAAATGGAAAAAAAGCAGCAGCATCAACAAGGGAACCGCCATCAACAGACTGAGCGTTGAAAAAAGAGGTAACAGGTTGTACTGCTATATCAATGACGCCCTGGTATATCAATCCCCCTTTCAAACGTTTAACGGCAACAGAATCGGGTTTCGAATCGATAAGAACCAGGCTGTGGCCTTTGATAATCTCATCGTTAAGGTTGAGAAATAACTTTTTTAAGCGTATGGTGGCACAAAAATTTCTTTTGGGAGAATATATGGAACAGATTACGGAAAGCGTTTTTTTTATCCCGGGCCAAGATGAAATGATCCCTGATTCCCATGTTTACCTGTTGGGATCCGCCGATTCAAAGGATTTGAGTCTCATCGATGCGGGGCTCATGGGAAAGGGACCCTACAAAATCGAATCGATCCGGAAATCGGGCATATCGCTTCCTGATATCAAACGGATCATCATGACCCACACGCACCTGGATCACATCGGTTGTCTGGGGGAGCTGCGAGAGGCCATGCCCCATGCGGCCCTGTGGATCCACGAAAAAGAAGCCGAGCCACTTGAAAATGGAGATGAAAATACCGTTTACGGCATGAGTATGTTTGAAAGCATGTGCCAGGCCCAGTACGGCATCAAACCGGGAGACTTCTGTTTTCCCGTGGACCGAAAACTGGCAGGTGGCGAGTCTCTCGATATCGGGGGCGCCCGTTGGCAGGTGATCCACATTCCGGGGCATTCGGCAGGGAGTATCGCCCTTTACCATTCCCAGGAAAAAATTCTGATCCCCGGTGATACGGTTTATGCCGATCATGCCATTGGCCGGTTCGACCTCCACGGCGCCAGCGGCCCGCAACTAAAAGATTCGCTTCTTAAGCTGGGGGAGCTGGATGTGAATATCCTTCTTCCGGGACACAATCGCATCATGACCGAGGTACCGGACGGTTATATCCGACAAACGGCACAACAATGGGCCCCGTATCTGACCTGAAATCTGTTTAAGAACTCGCCAGCTTTTTGAGGGATGAAAAAATCGATTTGGCCGACTTGCCGATCTTTTGAAACAGCAGATGCTTGGATTGCACCAGGACATAGAGGTCCCCCGGTTCCGCACCCCCCTTTCCAGGATCCCCCATCCCTTTCAGTCGGATTTTCTGCCCGGCCCTCATGCCGGGTGGAATCGTCACCAGCAACTCTTTCTGGTTTTTGCGGCACAGGTAGTTGATTTTCCCCCCTGACCGGAGCAGTTCCGGCGAAACCGCTATCACATCCTGAATATCCTTGCCTTTTTCAGGGAGTTCGATGCCCCATTTCTTCTTGATCCCGTATTTGATCAAACGGCCCAGCCGGCCACCCAGGGGAAATCCGGCCCCCGGCCCCTGTCCGCGGCCCTGCCCTCCCACAAAGACTCTGCCAAAGGCACCGGGTCTTCGAAATTCAAAGGAGCGGTATTGTGACCCGTAAGCATCCCTGAAAACTTCATTGAACCCCCTTAGACCGAAAACACGGCTCAATTCCTCAAAAATCTGCTCAATATCGCTTCCCCTGAAAATATCCTGTTCAGAATAGGCCTGCTTGAATCTGTCATGGGCCGCATCGCCATAGTTCTGCCGCAAGGCATCGTAGCGGCTTCTTTTCTCAGGGTCCGACAAAACGGCGTAAGACTCATTGATGGCTTTCATTTTGGCTGCCGCGCCGGCATCGTCGCGATTGTGGTCCGGGTGATATTTAAGGGCCAGCTTTCGATACGACTCTTTGATCTGCTGCTGGCTGGCGGTAATTTCCACCTTCAGTAACTGATAATAATCCTGTTGTTCCATTGGTCCTCATAGTATTCTTGTTTCGGCAATCAGACTTCTGGATATCAAAGGCATAACGGTTTCAGCAACCTTTTTCAATGTTTCTTTGGTTGAGCAGTGCGTAAACATCGGCCATGAGATCCGGGAGCGAGAAGTCGGGCGCCCGGTAACGGGGTTTGATCATGGAAACCTTTGATAAAGTGATCGTTATGGGACGCTGAGTGTTGAAGAGTGATTTTCCGGGCGGCAGAAGCTTCTCCGTTTTCTCAATAAAGAGTACGGTGATAGGGGCGTTGCACAGCCTGGCGATTTTAAAGGCACCTTTATTCAGGTTGCCGATTTGACCGTTTCTGGTACGGGTTCCCTCCGGAAAAATAAAAAAGTTCCCTCCCGAATCAAAGAACGGCCCCATCCCTTCCATCAGGTCCATCATCGATTCGCCGAAAGGCCCTTCCCCTTTTGAAGGGATATATCCCGAAAGAGAGAGCATTTTTCCAAAAATCGGAATGCGAAAAAAACGGGCTTTTGCAATGGTTGTATGCCGGGGATAGAGGGAAACCAATAAAATGGGATCAATGTAGGACCGGTGATTGCACACAATGACCGACGACCGGATTTCCGTCACTTCCTTGGGAATCTCCCACCGGCAGAGGGGCACCAGCCGTTTGACAAGACCGAAGAACCCTCGGTAGAAAAGATGGTTCAGTTTCTGAAATGTCCGTTGTCTGTTCTTGGAAAAAGCGTAGGCAAGCAGATAGAAAGGTGCGAAAATAATGATGAAGCCCGCCGTATAGTAGGACCACAACAGGAGGGTGATTGCCAGATCCGGCAAAAAATGATGCCGCCTCATATGAACCTTTCAGATCTCTGATGGCCGGTCATCCCGTTCTTTTAGGAACATCCGCCTTTCCCATCAACTTCTCAAGCTTGGCATAGGGCTGTGCGCCGACCAGACGTTCCTGATCCATCAAGAAGGTGGGCAACACCAGAATATTGAGCGCTTTCGCCCTGGACCAGTCCCGATCAACCTGCGCTTTATAGGTCCCGGCTTCAAGCACATGGGCAACCTGATCGGCCGAAAGGCCCACCGATCCGGCAATCTCCCGTAATACGGATACCTCTGCAATGTTTTTGGAATCCACAAAATAGGCGGCGTAAAGGGCTTGCAGAAAAGCATCCCCTTTTCCCATTGATTCGGCCCAAAGCCCCAGCTCCTGCGCGGACCGGCTGTTATAGATGGTTTGGGGCGGAACGAAGGGCAGTCCAAGGGATTCGGCCGTCTCAACAAGGTTGCGCATCCTCTCCTCGACCACCAACGGGTCGTCCGAAAAGAAGGCTTTGACCGAAAGACCCTTCATCGGCGTATCCGCCCGGAAGGGATACATTCGCCGGCGGATTTGTATTCGATAGTCCTGTTTGAGTCTGGCGATCCGCCCTGACATGAAATAACACCAGGGACAGGTGCAATCGGTAAAGATTTCAAGGGTCTTAAAAGAAGACGGCATGAGAGGGTCGTTCACCGGTCGGAAGCCTTTAAAATGGGCATCATTGACTGCAAAACCGCTTGGCGTAGCAGGTGCCGAAATTCTCTTCCACGATGGAAAAAACCTCGCTGGCATCCAGTCCGCTCTGTTTCAAGTCGTCAATGGCCTGGTCCAGCATGGCGGCAAACACCTCTTCGCTGATCACTCTTTTTTTCGACATAATATCTCCTTCATTCAGAGAATCCATTGCAGATATGGAGCGTTGCCAAAATCCATTGATCCGGAAAGTTACCCCCATGGAAATCAGCGCCTGGATCAGGGAATACCAGCCGAACATTACCTCAGACTTTCAGGAACATTACAATGGTGTAATCTTGTAATATGAAAAATAACTTTTCTTTATATCCATATCGAATATGTTTGTCAATCAAAATTTTTGAATTGCCCGTTTGCCCGGGATTATCCGCCGAGCGGCTGTCCGTGACAGACTTGACAAGCCGCAACCGATATGAGATTCAAAAAATGATTTGATGCATGATCCAAGGTCCCATAAACCAAAAAAACACCGGAACAGGGAGGTCGTGATGAAAAAGTATTTTTTTAAGGTCGTTTTGTTTTTGGTCTGTTTTACGCTTTCGGCCGGCATGGCGCTGGCACACTGTGAGATTCCTTGCGGGATCTACGACGATCAGGCAAGAATCAACATGATCAACGAACACATCGCCACCATTGAGAAATCAATGAAGCAAATCAAACTGTTGGAAAAGGAAAAAAACATCAATTTCAACCAATTGGTTCGATGGATCATGAATAAGGAAGACCATGCCACCGAAATCCAGACCATCGCCTCAGAATATTTTCTGACCCAGAGAATTAAACCGGAAGCCAAAGATTATCACCAGAAGCTGGCCCTACTGCAGCAAATGCTGGTTTATGCAATGAAATGCAAACAGACCACGGATCTTCGGAACGCAGCCAAATTGCGAGACCTGGTAAAACAGTTTCATCTGCTCTATTTCCATGACAAGTGATCTGTTGTTCCTGAACTTGCCTGTTCCGAGCCCTTACTTAAGACCAATGTCAATTGGAAAGTAACAGCAGAAACAAAGACCTTTTCAGAGCTCGCCTGACGGCCATCAGTCTTTCCCTCGTGGTCGGTGTAATGCTGATGGCCGCAAAGTTTTACGCATTTCATCTCACGCGTTCCTCGGCCGTTTTCTCTGACGCCCTTGAATCGATCATCAACGTGGTCGCCAGTGCCTTTGCCTTTGCCAGCATTCTCCTGGCCGCCAAACCGCCCGACAAAAGCCATCCTTTCGGCCACGGAAAAGTGGAGTATTTCTCGGCCGGTTTTGAAGGTGCACTGATTATCATTGCCGCCATCGGCATTTTTAAAACCGGATTGGAGCAAATCCTTCATCCCCATCCCCTGCCGAATCTTGAGATGGGCCTTTTCATTCTCCTGGGAGCAGGCCTCATAAACCTTGTGCTCGGTTTCGTCCTGGTTCGAACCGGAAAGAAAACACAATCCCTTGCCTTGATGGCTGACGGAAAACATGTGCTCACGGATGTGATCACCTCAGCGGGGGTTCTTGCGGGTCTGTTGCTGGTCCACCTGACAGGATACTACTGGCTGGACGGCACCGTCGCCTGTTTGGTGGGTTTCGCCATCCTGGTTACGGGCATCGGCCTGGTAAAAGAATCCTCCGCAGGCCTCATGGACAGGGCGGAACCGGCACTCCTTGAAGAGATCACCGCACTCCTTGAAAAATCCCGCAAAGACGACTGGGCAGGTATTCATGAACTGAAAGCCTTTCGTTCCGGCAACTTTGTAAACGTGAGCCTCCACCTGATTCTGCCCAGAGACTTCACCCTGGAAGAAGCGCACGGGGAAGCGGAAGCGGTGGAAGAGATCATCAGAGACCATTTCCAGGGAAACGCCAGTGTCCTGGTCCATCCGGACCCCTGTGCCGACCCCGACTGCCCCGCCTGCCGTCGCAGAACCTGTGACGCGAGAAAGGGTGCGCCCTCAGGGGTTTCCCAATGGAAGGCGGAAACGCTCATTGCCGAGAGACCCGGTGCACCGCCAATCTGGAATTAATGGCCCCTAAAATGAATCCTTTTGTGGCATGGGGTTCCCGATATTTCACACCTTAAGCTTCTCTGGTTTTTATTTGACAAATTCTGATTCCATTTTCTATATTTTTCTCCAGTTCAAGCCATGTGTAATCAAGGAGGAAAGAAACCGCTATGGAAAACCTATTTTCCACGTTCTCAATCAAAGGATGCGAGCTCAAAAACAGAATCATCATGCCAAGTCTGGCTTCTTTTTTGATCGAAAATGATGGAAGCATACCGCCAGCAGCCATAGAACACTATCGATTGAGAGCCGCCGGGGGACCCGCCATGGTCATCATGGAAGCGTGTGCCGTGTCACCTGAAGGGATTGTCTCCCCTCACCAGGCCCGCATTTATGATGACCGGCTGGTTGAAGGACTTTCAAAAATCGCCCATGCCATGAAGGCGGAAGGCGCTATTCCGGCCGTCCAGCTTCACCATGGCGGCAGGCAGACCTCCTCAAAGATCATCGGCCAGTTGCCGGTGGCCCCCTCACCGCTTCCCTGCCCCAGCATTCGAGGTGAGGTGAAGCCGCTGACGGTTCCGGACATTCAAAAGCTGGTGACGCAATTCGGGGACGCAGCTGACCGCGCCGTTCAGGCCGGCTTTGAACTCATTGAAATTCACGGGGCCCACGGATATCTGGTCAATCAGTTTCTGTCAGGGTTTTCCAACATTCGAGAGGATGCCTACGGCGGCGACATAAAGGGGCGAACCAGGTTTGCCCGGGAGATTGTTCACGAGGTTCGAAAGCGGGTTGGAGAGGAATACCCCCTCAGCTTCAAGATCAGCGCCATGGAATTCGTGGAGGGCGGTCTGGAGGTTAAAGAGAGCATAGAGATCCTGAAGCTTCTGATAGATGAAGGCGTTGACATTGTTCAGGTGTCCGCGGGAAACGACGCGACCCCTGAATGGATCTGCCAGCCCATGTTCATGGAAAAGGCCTGCCTGGCCGATTTTGCCCGCTCAATTAAAAAGGAACTGAATGTACCCATCATGGCGGTGGGAAGGATCAATGATCCGCTGATCGCGGAGGAAATCATCAAAACCGGAAAAGCCGATCTTGTCTGTATCGGCCGGGGGCTCCTGGCGGATCCCGCCATGCCCAACAAGGCCAAAGAAGGGCGACTGGACGATATCAGAATCTGCATTGCCTGCAACACCTGCATGGAGTCCATTTTCAGAAAAGGCCGGGTGGAATGTCTGGTCAACCCGGCCCTGGGCCGGGAGAAGGAAATGGTCTTCACGCCGGCCGCGACGCCCAAAAAGGTCATGGTCGTTGGCGCGGGTCCCGGCGGGCTGAATGTGGCCTGGGTGGCTGCCAGACGCGGGCACGATGTTCACCTGTTCGAAAAGCAGTCTGATTTTGGCGGACAGCTGATACTGGGAAGCACCACCCAATACAAAAAGGAACTTCTTAAACTGATCCGCTTCCAGATTAAACAGACGGAACGGTTCGGCGTTACCTGCCATCTGAACCAGGAAGTGACACCGGAAACCCTGAAAGAGCACGCCCCGGATGTGGTGATTCTGGCAACCGGTTCAGTGCCGATTCATCCGCCCGTTGACGGCACCGACAGTCCACTGGTAAGTTCCATCAGTGAAGCGCTGAACGGGCACGAACGGCCGAACGCCAAAACCGTTGTGGTGGGGGGCGGGCCCACGGGATGCGAAATTGCCCTGGATCTGGCGGAGAAGGGGGAGCACGTCACCATCGTGGAAATGCTCTCCAAACTGGGGTCAGGCCTCGAAAGCATGACCCGGAAGATTTTTCTCAAAAAAATGAAGGAAAACGGGGTGGATTTCAAGACCGAGTGCAAACTTGTCCGTATTTTGAAAGACGCGGTTGTGATTCAGGAAAAAGATGGCGGGGAGGTGACGCTTCCCGCTGACCGCGTGGTCTTTTCAGTGGGAAACCGGCCCGAAAACAGTCTGTTCGATCAAATCAAGCGTATGGGATACGAAACCCACCGCATCGGCGACTGTTTGGAACCGAGAAGCGCCAAATCGGCCATTTACGAAGGGGCGGTCCTGGGACGCGCTATTTGACTTTCAAGGTTTCATAGGCCTTCTGGATTTCCTTGAAGCGGATTTCCGCCAGGTCTCTGAATTCCTCCCCCAGGTGCTGCACCTTGTCGGGGTGATACCGACCAACCAGTTCCAGGTAGGCTTCCCTGATCTCCTTTTGGGACGCCTGGCGGGACACTTTCAGAATGGTGTAGGGATCCTCCCCCGCGGTTTGCGCGGGTTCTTCTTTTGAATATGTCCGGCCATTGTTCTGGCCGGAGGCACGTGTCCCTTGCCGATCCGCTCCGACACCTTCCCTTTGAAACCCGTAAGGCCGCCGCTTTTTGTGCACGTACAGATACCACCAGAGCACTCCCAGCAACAGGAGATCATCCAGCCATCCCACACCCACAAAGAAGTCCGGGAAAAGATCGTAGGGGCTCACCAGGTAGGAAAGCCCCAGCACCGAGAGGAGTATCTTCATCATGATTCCGCTTCTTTCACCATCTGATCCCCGAACTGATCCAAAAAAGTGTCCAAATCCTTTTTCCAATCGGTCATGACGTTGATGCCCTGTTTCTTTGAGAGCCTGTTTTCAAGAACGCAATTGACAGGCAACAGACGCCCATTATCCAACGCGGCAAGGCTAGAGGGCTTAATCGGTCCCTTAAGGCCAAGTTTTTTCAAAACATACTGCCCCAGTTCAAATGGACTGCAGTATCCATAAGCGGTGGCATGGTACGAGCCCCTTCCGTCCTTGGTAAGCAGTTCCCTGATCTGCAGCGCCAGACGATAATTCCACGTGGGAGCCCCGAACTGATCATCCGCCAGGAGCATGGGGGTTGAGGCACCCTTTATCCCATGGGCCACCACGGATTTTACCATATTGTTTCCGTGTATGCCGTACAGCCAGTTGGAGCGGACAATGATATAATTGGGGGAGTTGCCGCGAACGGCCGTTTCGCTCTCCAGTTTGCTTTTGCCGTATGCGGAAAGCGGATTCGGCGCATCGTCCTCAAAGTATGGCTGAGGCATCGCTTTCCGCCCGTCAAAGACATTTCCGCAGGAAATGTGTACGATCTTGCAGCCGAATCTGGCGGAAGACTGGGCCAGATTCCGTGGACCTTCCACATTGATTTTCCTGAGAGCAAAGGCGTCCTTCTGGCAGATATCAAAATCGGTCAAACCGACGCAGTTGAGCACAATATCCGGAGCCATGGTATCAAAGGCCTCTATGACCACATCCCAGCTGACAACGTCAACCTCATCTTTGTTTGGGCATATTACCTCATGCTCCCGTCCCAGCACCTTTTGGCAATCGCTCCCAAGTCCACCGGTAGATCCCAAAATGAGTATCTTCATCATCATCCTCGTCGCATTTTTTCTTTCACGCTTTCTTTCTTTTACAATATCTTCCAACCATTCAAATAGTTAAATACATATATTAATACACAAATAAAAAAAAACCATCATTTCTTTTGTGCGAGTTCATGTTAAGAAACCAAAAAAGAAACCGGAGCCATTTAGATGCTTGCGCAAAATCCGACAGTCATGTAGTCTACATTTTTTGGTGAATCAGCCAAAAAACTACCGCAAAAAGAGCGCAAGATACTTATGAAAAAAAGAGGTATGGAAAGAAACCTCCCTTTGTTCCTGACAGGCATCATGGTTTTCCTCGCCCTGTTTTTTCACGGTTTCCCCGCCTGCCAGCGCCTGTCCGCCGATACGCAAATAAAAGGGGATGATCCGTCATTCAGGGGAAACAAGCGGATTATTAAGGGCATCCATCTGATTTATGATCGCCGTTTTGAAGAAGCGGAAGAACTGTTTCTGAAAATCATCACTGATTCGCCAAAGGATCCCAGCGGACACTTCTATCGGGCCATGATTACCTGGTCCAGACTGGCCGCGGGTTTCTGGACGGAGGAGACGGTGTTGGAATATAAAAGGCGGATTGACCGGGTGATCGAGGTTGCCCAGGCCCGTGTGGACAATGGGGGCGCGGACAGCTACGATTTTTTCTACCTGGGCGGCGCCCTGGGCTTTAAAGGCCGCTTTGAACTCATGAAAGGGAACTGGTTTACCTCCTTTCTTCTGGCATCCGATGCCATCGAAGCCCTTAAAACCTGCCGGGAAATGGCGCCGGATAACAAAGATGTCCTTTTGGGAATCGGCACTTTTGACTATTATACGGCCCGCCTTTCGGGTGTATTGAAATTCCTGACCTACTTTCTTCTGCACCGGGGTGATCGAAAAGAAGGGATCAAGAAACTCTATGAGGCCGCTGCTCATGCCACCTATTCATCAACCGAGGCCAAGAGCGTCCTGCTTCATATCCAGCTGTTTCTTGAAAAGGACTTTACAAAAGCCCTGGTGCTGGCAAAAGAACTCTCCAACGGATATACTGAAAATCCCAGGTTCAAAACCCTTGAGGGGGTCTCTTACGTTCAATTGGGCAACAGCGGGGGTTATTCAAAAACCGTCAGGGAGTTGCTGGAAAAGAGCCACAAGGCGGACTCCCCGGAGAAGGCCGCCATCTGGAAAAGACGGGCCCTTTACCTGGAAGCCACCAATGATCTTATAAACGGGCAGTATGACAGGGCAAGATCCACTTTGGAGACGATTCTCGAGAATCAAGACCCGGACAACGACCCGGCCATGATCGCCTGGCCATTGATCAAAATCGGCATGAGCTATGATCTGGCCGGCAAGCGGAAAGAGGCCGTCCGCTACTACAAACGGGTGTTCGGGATGAAAAACGGTGCCGGCGCTCAGTTTTTGGCTGAAAAACTGTTGGATGGGCCCATCAAACCGAAAGATCCATTTATCGGGTACTAGAGAAATGAAACATCTGCCGCTTTTACGATTGCTTCCGGTTTTGCTACTGCTTTCCGCCCTGGGATGCACGCGCATGGTTATGCCCATCGCCTCATCCATGGTTCCCGGTTTCACCAGCGCTTTCTTTGAAGAATGCGATCTCAAACTGGCGGAAATCTCTCTCCCGGCGGAACTCAAACTGCTGGAAGGGCTTTTGAAAAACGACCCCCGTAATCCGGAAGTCCTCACCGCCCTCTGCATGGGATTTACCGGCTATGCCCTCCTTTTTGTGGAGGATGAAGAGGCCGAAAGGGCGTCTGCTCTCTATCTGAGGGCCAAGACCTACGGCCTTTTGGCCATGGGCATTGAGACGGATGACCCCAATCGCATTCAGAACCGCATCAAAAAAGTATCGCCAAAAGAGATCCGGGTCCTTTTCTGGACCACCATGGCCTGGAACGCCTGGGTCAATCTGAACCTGGACAACCCTTTGGCCATCGGAGAAAGCGCCGTTGCCGAAAAGTGCCTTAAGCGGGTTCTGGACATGGATCCCGGGTTTTACTACGGCACGCCTTTGGTGCTCATGGGTTCCATCCTCTCGGCGCGACCGCCGATCCTTGGGGGCAACCCTCTAAAGGCAAAGGAATATTTTGAACGGGCCCTTGCCTTGACCGACGGGAAATTCCTCTTGGCACAGTACTATTTTGCCCGCTACTATGCCGTCAGGATTCAGGATAAGGATCTGTTTGACAAGCTTGTCAAAGATGTTGCCACAGCCAAGCCGGAGGCTCTCAAAGACGCCTGTCTCATCAACCAGGCGGTAAAACAAAAAATGGTTTTGCTGGCGGAAACGGAAGATGAACTCTTTTTGTAGCCGAATGGCTTGAACCAGAAGCTAGAAAGCTGCATGCAAAGGGAGGATCAATGAAAAAAATCGTCTGCTGTATGATGGCTCTTTTTGGGTTGGGATGTTTTTCAGGCGTCCTTCAACCTGCAAATGCCGGCAAAAAGCCTCAATATCTGATTAAATTCGCCACGCTGGCACCTGAAGGGAGCACATGGGTTAAAAGAATCCGGCAAGTTGACAAGACCCTTCGAAAAGAAAGCGGCGGCCGGTTGGGACTCCGCATTTATGCGGGCGGTATCGCCGGAGACGAGCTGGATGTGCTTAAGAAGATGCGAATCGGCCAGATTCAGTGCGCCGCTTTTTCAGGCGTCGGTTTGGGAAAGATTCTCCCCATGGTTCGGGTGCTGGACCTTCCATACCTTTTCAGGAGCGATGATGAAGTGGACCGCGTTCATGAGGCCCTTTTTGATTTCTTCAAGGAGCAGTTCCGGAAAAAGGGCTACACCCTTCTGGCCTGGACCGAAGCGGGCAATGTCAACATCTTTTCCAAGAAACCCATTCGCACCCTGGATGACCTGGCGGGTCTCAAAATCTGGGCCTGGGCCGGGGATCCCATTGCAAAAGAGACCTTTGTCACCATGGGGGTGACCCCCATCCTTCTGGCCGTGACCGATGTCAACACCGCTTTAAACACGGGAATGATCGATACGGTTTATGCACCACCTCTGGGCGCACTGGCCCTTCAATGGCATACCGCCCTGTCCTACATGATGGCTCTGCCCCTGGTGCATTCCACCAGTGCCGTACTGATTTCCTCCCGGTATTACAAAAGGCTGCCCAAGGATCTGGCCGCCTTGCTTCGGAAAACCCTTCAAAAGGACATGACCGACCTCACCCGGACACTGCGGCAACAAAGGGATCAAGCCATAGAGGTCATTCAGAAGAGCGGTATCACCGTTGTTCCGCCCCCTTCCGGGGAAGCCCGTGAGTCTTTCTATGGCATACACAAAAAAGTCGCTCAAAAACTGTCCGGCAATATCTACCCGGAAGAACTCCTTTTAAGGGTCTATCAGATTCTCCAAAGACCCGGTTCATGACGGGTCGCCGGGGACACGCCCATGCAAACGCTGGAACGCATTGACCAGGCATTGGCAAGAATTGAAGGGTGGTCCATCACCCTGTTGCTCTGGGCCATGGTGGTGCTGACCTTTGTTCAGGTGGGTCTGAGAAGCCTTTACACCCATGGCCATTTTCTCTGGGCCAACGAAATGCTGGGACATCTTGACTGGTCCGGTCCCCTGGTTCAACTGCTGGTCCTGTGGCTCACCTTTTTGGGCGCTTCCCTCCTCACCCGAAAAGGGAAACACATCAAAATTGATATTTTCGGAACGGTTCTGCCAAAGCAATGGCTTCCCTTGAGAGAATTCTTCCTGGCCCTGGTGGCGCTTTTCATTATCGGCATCATGGTCAAGGTATGCACCAGCTATCTGATCATGGAGATGGAATACGGCGGTGAAAGCCTCTTTTATATCCCAAACTGGGTTGGCCAGATCATCCTGCCGCTCGGTTTTGCCCTCCTCTTTTTCCGGTTCCTCATCAAGGCCATTCATGAGGGGGCCAAAACGGTTCGAGAATTTATGAAATGATCCTCGCTTTGGTCATCGCGCTCATCTTTTGCATCATATTGGGGCTCCCCCTGTTCCTGGGCATTCTGGGGGCCGCCATGCTGGGATTTTTGACCGCGGAGGTCTCCTTTGAAGCCATCCCCATTGAAATCTACCGGCTGGCCACCACGCCCATTTTGCTGGCCATACCGCTTTTTACCTTTGCCGGATACCTCCTTGCCCAGGGGGGAACGTCCAGACGCCTGGTTCAATTCTCAAGAGCCCTTTTCGGATGGTTTCCCGGAGGGCTCGGGGTGGTTGCGCTTGTCTCCTGCGCCTTTTTCACCGCCATCACCGGGGCCACCGGCATCACCATTATTGCTCTTGGTGGGCTTCTATTTCCGGCCCTTCTCTCGGATCATTACAGCGAGGACTTCTCCCTGGGCCTTATGACAACCTCGGGCAGTCTGGGGCTCCATTTCCCTCCAAGCCTTCCCATCATCCTTTACGGGTTTGTCTCCGGCACCAGCATCGAAGAACTCTTTGTGGCGGGCATCATACCCGGAACACTGATGGTGGGGATCCTCTGTCTCTTCTCCGTTTACATGGGCCGAAAATGGCGCATCGCCGGGCAAGGCTTCTCAGCCCCGGCTTTCCGGTCCGCCCTTTTGGGGGCTGCATGGGAATTGCCCATCCCCTTTCTGATTCTGGGAGGTATCTATTCCGGATTCTGCACCGCCACGGAAGCGGCTGCCTTGACGGTGGCTTATGTTCTGTTGATCAAGACGTTGGTATTTCGGGAAATCAAGATCCATAAGGATCTGCCGAATATCATGAAGGAAAGCATGCAGATGGTGGGGAGCATCATGATCATTCTGGGGGCGGCCCTGGCATTCACCAACTATCTGGTGGATGCCCTGATTCCCATGAAGATCCTCTCCTTCATGGAAAACCTGGTGGAAACTAAAATCGGTTTTCTGCTGGCCCTCAATATCTTTCTGATTCTGGTGGGCTGCATGATGGATATCTTCAGCGCCATTTTGGTGGTGGTTCCTTTGATCGTTCCCCTTGCCGACCGTTTCGGGGTCGACCCGGTCCATCTGGGCATCATCTTTCTGGCCAACCTGGCCATCGGCTATAACACCCCGCCCGTGGGGTTGAACCTGTTTATCGCCAGTTCCCGGTTTGACCAACCGGTGGTGCGGCTATACAAGTCGACCCTCCCGTTTCTCCTGCTGCTCCTGTTCACCCTGCTTCTTATTACCTATTGGCCCGGCCTGAGCCTTTTTCTGCCCCACCTCATGGGGTCCTGATCGGTCTTGTATATCCTTTTTGAAGCCTCTTCCAAAAGCCATCAGCCCGCGACCGGCCAACGTCATAAGAGTTGATGGCTTTTTCTGACAATCGACTACCCAAAACCTTGTCAATATGTTTTCAAAATACTATATTGGCATCTAAGAAAACATGTAACCCATGACGCCATAAAATGGTAACAACATCGAAGGGCGACACTGCAATAGAAGGAGAAGCTGTTATGGGGCAGATTCAATACATCGCGGATGAAAACAACCAAATCACAGGGGTCATTGTCCCTATCGACCTGTGGCGGGAGATTCAATCCGAAAAGGAGACGGCATATCTTCTCAAAAGCGAGGCGATGAAAAAACGATTGTCAAACGCTAAAAGCCGCAAAGAAGGCATCCCCTTTGACGAAGCCTGTGAAAAGCTTGGAGTTTGATCCGAACGGATTCGAGGATCTTGCCTGGTGGGTGGAAAAAGACCGCAAAAAGGCACTTCGCATCCTCAAGCTGATCAAGGATGTGCAGCGCGATCCTTTGTCTGGCACCGGCAAGCCCGAACCGCTTAAGCATGACCTTTCCGGTTGCTGGTCCCGACGCATCGACCAGGAGCACCGCCTAATCTACCAAGTCAAAAAGGATAGAATCCGCATTCTCGCCTGCCGGTACCATTACTGAAATTTGACCGACATCGATTGCCTTGCCGTGCCAGCCACAAGGTTTATTCCTTCTCTGCTATCGGCCATAATACCGCGCCTGTGGGGTTGAATCCCTTTGTCGCCAGTTCCAGGTTTGATCAACCGGTGGTGCGGCTGTACAAGTCGACACTCCCGTTTCTGCTGCTCCTGTTCACCCTGCTTCTCATTACCTATTGGCCCGGCCTGAGCCTTTTTCTGCCCCACCTCATGGGGTCCTGAATGTTGTGGCGATCTCTTTCGCTGTCTCTCATTCGATGGGAAAATCAAAATAGTCATTGGGAAACGGTTCATCCTTCAGGGTGAAGTGCCACCATTCCTGGGCATATGGCGCAAAACCGTTCTGAACCATCAGCGTCTGGAGCAGCATTCGGTGGGCTCGCTGGACCGGACCGACCGAGGGACTGGTGGGCCAGGAAACGGGGCTGAAAAAATCAAACCCTGAGCCCATGTCCAACTCCCTGTAATCACCCTTCGGATCCTTGTATACGATTGTCACATCGACCGTGCTCCCCCTGGAATGGCTCGATTTGGCAGCGATATACCCCTTGCTGAAGAGATCCTTCTTGTCCACTTCCGGGTAATAGAGATCCTTCATGCGGTCATCGTCCAGGTCCTTTGCCCATCTGACGAAATGGTCAACGGCGCGCTGGGGGCGATAGGCGTCAAAGATCTTCAGCCCCAAACCAAACCGTTTGAGTTCAAGTTGCACTTTTTTTAGGGCCCGGGCGGCTTCCTTGGTCAGAATGCAGTGGGACGCCCCATATCCGTCAATGATCCGCCCAACAAAATTGTTTTCGGAATGGTACCTCAGATCGACCACCGCATCCGGAATCACTTCATCCACATAAACAAAGCCGTCCGGCAGACTCCCGGCCACAGCAGAAGAGGCAAGAAAGAAAAATGCCACAAAACAAATCAGCATCCTGATGGCACGTTTCCCCGCTGGGGGTCTTATCCAGATTCCCGAATTTGAAAGCATTTGTTTATCCTCCTTTTTCTCCAATTATTTGATTTTAGGGAATTAGAGATGATCCCTCTAGAAGAAATATCAGCATTCGCTTCGCCTAGAAACCGAGAATACAACTTTTCGATCTCCCTATACCACCACTAGAGGTGGTGGGGTTCTGGGAGAATAATGAGAATAATTCACAAATCAAGATCTGACCCCAAAAACTGAGAAAATCGTCAGGTTGAAACATTTGTTGGGACCTGATTAATCAATTTGTTCAAAATGTTACAGTCATGACTCTGATCTTGACATTCCCAAACCAAGTGGGTACTCTTTAAGTGTACATATCAAGGAGACAACCATGCTTGAAATAAATGTCAAAGAAGCCCGGAGCAACCTTAGCGCCATCCTGGACAGGGTCGAAAAAGGAGAAGAAATCATAATTACGCGCCGAGGAAAGCGTGTTGCCCGAATCTCCAATGTCCAAAATACTCATACTCCATTACAAAGCCTTAAGCAATTTCGAGAAAGAATAAGTGTTAAAGGGAAATCGCTCAGTCAGACGGTCATTGATTTAAGAGAAGAAGAGCGCTATTAATGATGGGAGCATTACCGGTTTGTTAATTTCTTTCCTGGGAAAAAACTGAGAATGTGAAAAAATAGCTGGACATTTGATTTTATCACCTCTATGTTAGGATCG
>JANQDY010000092.1 GCA_028278625.1 Thermodesulfobacteriota bacterium | reverse complement strand
GGTCGCGAATTACACCTATCCCTGGTCCAGACAGAAGAACATGTCTCTTTTTGGGCAATCGGCCGGTGAAGTGATCGGGCACGCCTTTGTTCAGATGTGGGAAACCAGTATCAGCTGGACTGAGTTTGTGGTTCGGGAAGCCATGATGGAGATTTTCAATAACGATCCTGAAGCCATCTGGCTGACCATGCCGCTTCCCTATCCCATTGCCACCCAAAAATCGCCCGGCCCGGTATTCAGCCCCGGCGATCCGAAGATATTTGACAAACTGGTGGTGTGCGGAATCGGTGTCGGCGATCCGTCGCATATCGAGGATCGTTCGAAGCCGCGTACGTCCTGCGATGAAATCGGGGTCAATATCCTAAAACGAATGCTCGAGCCCTTGGACTGGAAGGTAGAAACCGTCTATTTCGACGCCAGCTACGGTTATCACCTCGACTGTGTTCTTGGCCTGTTCGAGGAAGGGTTGATTGCTATGGCTGAAGGCTCGACCTTCACGCCACTACCAAAAGAACTTCAGGATTGGGAAGTCGTCCCGGTCAGCGTGGAAGAAGTCCACGATGGTTGCCTCAACTGTGTGCCTTTGGGCAATAAGCGGATCGTGCTTCTCGAGGGCACCGCGACGGGCGAATTCCTGAACAAACGGGGTTGGGAGGTCATCGAGGTGCCCTACCGGACCATCTACAACCATATTGGCAGCGGTATCCACTGTTCCACCATGGCCCTGCACAGAGAGTCCTAATTTGTAACTAAGACAATCTTATCGAATAGATGCCGGGTGCGACAGCGCATCCGGCACTCGATCGATACCCAGACAAAAGGAGAAATTTATCATGACTGAAGAATTCTATGACCTAGCCGGTGAGGCAAAGAAGAACGTAAACAAGCGCTACGACGAATACTTGGAAAAAGCGAAAGCCGCCTCGGATGGCGGCAAGCTGAAACTCGTCAGAGAGCGGACCTGCCAGCCTTTCCAAGGCCACTGGTTCGAGCTCGATAAAGGCCAGGTTATCCGTTACGAGGTGCTCGACGGGCCGCAGATCATCGACACCCTCTACCATGTCCGCAGCCGTCCGACCGAGGAGTGGGCCGACCCCTACCACACCACGGTGCTGGGTTCGATCACCCCGATGGAAGGGATGCATTACTACTCCAATACCCCATTCGTCCGGCCGTTGCTTTCCTTCATCAAGGATACGGTCGATATCGAAAGAATCCGTGAGCGGTATGGCCCGACGGGCGCCCACAGCTTTATCTATAACTCGGGCCGCTGCACGTCGGGCATCTACGAGATGACCGTCGGCAACGTCAACCACAACAGCTGCGACTTGAACCTCAAGCAGGTCCTCGCCGAGGTTCTGGGTGAAGAAAAAGCGAAACTGTTCCACTCCCCGGCCTCAATCATGCACTTTCAGGCAGTGGCCTTCGACAAGACCCCCATCAATGTAACCTACTACCCGAACGCTGACCTGTTCAAGAAGGGGGACTATGTTGAGTTGCTCGCCCACGAGGACCTCTATGTGTTTATCTCGCCGTGCCCGCTCGGCGACCAGAACGACACCAGCGACCTGGAGAAATGCGTGAACTGGCCGTTCAAGGTCGCGATCTACGAAGGGGCTGACGGCCCACTCGAGACCGCGCCCGATCCCCAGCTTAAAACAGCCGACCCCTATGAATTCAACAAAGTCGGCCGGCCTGGCATGACTGTCGGCGTTGTTGGCAAGAAAGAATAGGAAATAAAAAATGGCAGAACAAGAATATGACCTCGTTAAGTACGCGAAAAAGAAAATCAACGAACCTTACGATAAGATTGCAGATAAGGCCAAAGCGGCTTCAATAGCAGGCAAGGTCAAACTCGTCAATGAGTTCAGGATCGAACCTTATAATGGGAAGGGATTCGAACTCAAGAAAGGACAGATCGTTCGTTACGAGATCATCGAAGGCCCCCAGATCCTCGATTGTATGTACGTGGTCAAGAGTCGGCCAACCGAGGAGTGGGCCGATTCATTCCACTCGTCATCGATCGGTTCCCATACCTTCACCGAGGGGATTCATTTCTACTCCAACAGCCCTTGGTGCCGTCCGCTGGTGAGTTTCATCAGGGATACGGTTGACAATGAAAAGATCCGGGAACTTTATGGGGAACTTGCCGCTCACAGCTACGTCCTGCATAATGGGGCCTGCAGCCCGGCTGTCTGGGAATCGGTATACGGCACTGTCAACGCCAATGCCTGCCATATCAACCTGGCCCAGGGCATTATGGAAATCGCGGGCGAAGAAGTGGCGCGGCGGCACATTCATCCCGCAGCCTTTATGCACTTTCAGGTCATCGCTTTTGACAAGATTCCGACCGCCCTGACCTATTTCTCGGCCAAGGGAGTGATCAATCCCGGTGACTTTGTCGAACTGCTGGCACACGAAGACCTTCT
This sequence comes from Thermodesulfobacteriota bacterium, assembly GCA_028278625.1. Next base: position 13,321 of record JANQDY010000092.1, on the reverse strand, counting down.
CGTTGCGATCTCGCCTTGTCCCCTCGGCGACCAGGAAGACATGTCCGCCATTGAAAACTGCACCTGTTACCCGGTCAGAATTGCGATCTATGAAGGGGAGGATGGACCGCTGGAAACCGCACCGGATCCAGGGCGCAAGAGCATGAATGCGGTGGATTTTATCAAAGCCGGTCGGCCCGGTATGGTGACCGGCAAGGTTGGAAGGAAAGATTAGCCCTGGTCTCTTAAAAAGTTGCGAGCATCTGCCACAAACAGGTGGTCAGGGACTCGTAACCTTTTAAACACAATAAGAAAAAAGGAGTGCTCAAAATGATGAAGAAGAGATTTGTCAGTTTTTTCTTGGTTATGATGCTGATGGCACCCTGTTCGGTCTGGGCCGTAACGGTAGAGGATTTCGAGGTGGAGACGACGCAGGATCTCCTGAACCTCTGTACGGTCCCTTCCAATGATCCGCTTTACGTGGCAGCCATACACTTCTGCTATGGCTACCTGGTGGGGGCCTACGACTATTACGATGCCGTGAGTACAGGTCCCCAGGGCATTCAGCTCGTCTGTTTCCCCGAATCACCACCGTCACGAAACGAGGCGGTTTCCATGTTCATCAAATGGCTTAAGGCCCATCCTGAATACATGAACGAACCGGCCGTGGAGACGGAGTTTAGATTTCTGATGGAAAAATGGCCCTGCAAGTAGTAGCCTATAGCATAGGAAAGGAGCGAATCATGACGAAATATATTCTCATAGCAATGGTGGCGGTTGTGTTTGCCTTTACCGGATGCGCCGGCATGAGCGAGACAGAGCAACGAACCTTGAGTGGTGGCGCCATGGGGGCGGCCGGGGGGGCCGTCATTGGCGCCATCGCCGGCAACGCCGCCCTCGGAGCAGCCATCGGTGGTGCTGCGGGAGCAGGCGGCGGGTACCTTTACGGAAAACACAAGGAATCGGAGCAGCGGGCTTACCAACAGGGTTACAATGCGGGCCGTCAGGCAAATTAGCAGAATGTGCAATATATTCATATGGATGGTCAGAATTAATTTGATGATTCTGCTGGTGCTGTTGTCCTTTGAAACGGTGATTGCTCAAAGCTTCAATGCCGTGGTTCTGATGTATCACCGGTTCGGTGAAGATCGTTATCCCGCCACCAGCATCCGTCTGGATCAGTTCGACAAGCAACTGTCTTATCTGGAAAAAAACGGGTTTTCGGTCGTTCCATTGACGGCGGTTGTAAAGGCCCTTGAGGGAAAAGGGACGTTGCCTGATGATGCGGTAGCCATCACCGTGGACGATGCTTACCGGTCCGTTTATGAAAATGCGTTTCCGCGTCTCAAAGCCCGGAACTGGCCCTTCACCGTATTTGTGAGCACCGATGCCGTGGACAAGAAATTCAAGGGTATGCTGACCTGGGATCAGATGCGGGAGATGGCATCTCAAGGCGTCACTTTCGCCAACCATACCGCCAGCCATGCACACCTTACCGTCAAACGCCCACAGGAATCGGAAACAGAATACCTGGGTCGTATCCGTGGAGACATTGAGCGGGCTCAAAAACGCCTTGAAAAGGAATTGGGGTCTGCGCCCATGTGGTTCGCCTACCCATACGGCGAATACAGTGAGCGGATCGCGGATCTCGTAAAATCAATGGGGTATGTGGCTTTCGGTCAGCAGTCAGGGGCCATTGGACCACTTAGCGACACAAGAGCGTTGCCGCGATTTCCCATGAATGAGAGCTACGGCAACATGAAAGGTTTCAAGCAGAAAATCAGGTCCCTGGCCATGCCGGTGACAAAGATTTCACCCTTTAACCCAGTGACGTCCAACCCCAGGCCGCGGCTCGAGATAGCCCTTGCCAAGAACCGTGCTCAGTCGGATCGGCTCGCCTGTTTTGTAAGCGGGCAGGGCTTAGTGAAACACGAATGGGTGGCGCCCGGCCGCTGTTTCAGTGTCCGGGCCCAATCAGACCTGCCACCAGGGCGAAACCGTTACAACTGCACAATGCCGAACCGTGACGGTTCCCGCTACTACTGGTTCAGTCAGCAGTGGGTTGTGGAGCAGCGATCATCCCCGTGAAATGTCTGAACACTATGGAATCAAAAGGAGGAATTGCCTTGTGCGCTAAAAAGATCTTTTTCATCGGCATGGCGCTGTTCATTTTTCTGGGATATCTCCCTTGCCGTGCGGAATACAAGGAACCGAAGATCGTGATTCTGGGTTCTAACGAAAGCGTCATCGATTTCTTAAAAGAGGCCGATTTCTGGGGGGAAGTGAACCGTAAGGAAGACTTGATGGTTCCCAGGGCCATTATGGTCGCCATCAATTCCAACTGGAAAAAGGATGCCGACAAGCTTCCTGTAAACCTCAAGAAGGAACTCTTCTACCGTTTCATCGTCCCTTTGAGCCTTCTGGAAAATGATTTAATCCTGGATGATCGAAAACCTTTGGAAGCCCTCGCCGCACTTCAAAAAAATGGGGAGACCCTCCAGGCCGAAGATCTCGCGTGGCTTCAGGAACTTGCCGCGGAATACCGGCTGCTGGAGGCAGGTGGGGATGGAACCCCGCTTTCGCCGCAAGAGATCGAGCCGCTTATTCGGGAACTCCTCCTGCGGGTGGACGTGGTCCCTGCAGGTCTGGCCCTTGGGCAGGCGGCCTATGAGAGTGGGTACGCCACTTCCCGATTCACGCTGGAGGGAAACGCGCTGTTCGGCCAGTGGACCTACGGGGGAAAGGGCATGAAGCCCAAAGAACAGCGGAAAAGCAAGGGGAACTACAGTGTGGCCGCCTTTGACTGGCCCTTTGATTCCCTGAAGTCCTATGTAAAGAACCTCAATACCCACCGCAGCTATGGAGACTTAAGGAAAAAGCGGGCGCAACTTCGCGAAAAAGGGGAACTCATCACCGGTCTGGCGCTGGCCGACACCCTCACCCGTTATTCTGAAAGGGGGCAGGCCTATGTGGACACCTTGAAAGGCATCATCCGGCACAATGAACTGGATATCGCCGACCGAGCCCGCCTGCGGGACGAGCCGCTGGTGCTTATCGTCCATGTAAACACCGACGCGGACATCGAACCCATTAAAGAAGAGATCGACAGGCTCCGTGAGACCGGTGAGTTGAAGGAGTTGATTCAGGGGATGGGCCTTGGCGAGCATTGAAGCCTTGATTCGATTGTTCTTTCTAAATCGATTTCTTCATTATATAGGCTTTCCTGATTTGCTTTGCATCCATTGATGCCATTTGGTAAATTGATAAACATTGCGAAATGTATTAGGCAAGACAGTTCACTAAAACAGGTGCAGCACTGGAAATGAAAAGCCGTATGGCTTTTAGACCTTTGATACCCAAAATCATTGCTGAGGAGGTCTTTCATGGAAACACTCAAATACTTTTTGTTGATTGCCGCCGTTGCTATTTTGGCTCTGAATCCGGAAATCCCCGCCGCTGCGGAAGTGAAAGACACCACGACCAAAAAGCCCCTAATCGAAATGATTAAGGAAAACCCGAATGCCATCCCCCTGGATTCCCGGGATCCCACCCTTGACCTGATGGGCCTACTCCGTAAATGTCCCCGGGACGACGGTGGCAAAGCCGGCCCCATCGATATCCAGAGAACCGTGGGAGGCACTTCGTATCAAGGGATTCCCACCTTCTTCAGGGCCCCGGTGGCGCTGTGCCCGGAAGACTTAAGGGCAGGCAAGGTAGATGTGGCGATTATGGGAGCCTCGGTGGATATGTCCGGCGGCATGCGGGGTACCGCCTGGGGACCACAGGCGGTTCGTACCGGAGAACGGGTTGTTCCCTGGGGCCAGTTAATGCCTGTGTGCCATCCCACGGTAGGCCCAATCGACTTCATGCAGATCCTCAAGGTGGTGGACTACGGCGACGCGCCCGTGGACATCCTTTCAGGTGAGCGCAGCATTCTGCCGGTCCATCACATGGTGAGGGAGATCGCTGAGACCGGGGCCATCCCTGTAATCGTGGGCGGCGATCACTCGCTGATGTATCCCGACGTGGTGGCCATCACCGATGTGTACGGCAAGGGCAAGGTGGGGGTTATCCACTTCGACGCCCATTTTGACGGCATACCCTTGCTGTTCGGGCATTACATCTCCCATGGCGCACCAGTACGGCGGGTCATCGACGAGGGCCATGTGAAAGGGAAGAATTTCATCCAGATCGGTCTGAATTCCGTAAAGCCCGGGGCCGCGGACCTTGAATGGATGCGCAAGAATCAGGTGCGCTACCACTTCATGGCGGAGATCGACAAGAAGGGGTGGCAAACGGTGATGAAGCAGGCTCTCAAGGAAGCCTTGGATGGCCCGGAACACATTTTTGTTTCAGTGGATACCGATTGTCTGGATCCGGCCTGGGCGCCCGGCATGGGAACCCCTGAACCCGGCGGCATGAACATCCGCGAGTTGTTCCCCATGCTGCGCGCTTTGGGTGTACAGAACAAGATCGTGGGTGTGGAACTGGTGGAAGTAAACCCGCTCACCGATCCAACCTACCGCTCCAAACTGGTGGCGGTACGCATTCTGCGTGAGATTCTAACCGGCATTGCCATGCGCAAGAAAGGCATCACAGACCCCATGTACATTGACCCTCAGTGGTTGGATAACGGGGTGCCGCTGGGCAAGAAGTGATCTAAACCACTGATCCGATGTATTTCGATTCTCGATTGGAGCTATCGGTCCACGTAGCGGTGGTCTTGGTACTCGACGGAATGATTCCAAAATCAAAGTGGTTTGCTGGTACCCGCAATTACTCTTCATACCGCTTTCCAGAAGCCGAACGCCGGAGGACAGCCAAGGCTGAAAGCGACTCATGAAACAGTACTGTTTCACATTGTCAATTGAGACAGATCCCGCCATTACTATTCCATTTTAGTGGACACGAGTCATGAATTTCAACCGAAGGTTCCATATTCGTTATGAGCTTTTGGGTGTTTTCGATCAATGAATATCAGACAAAGATCTGATAGGGCCATTTCAGGTAGTCACTTTGTTCTAAGAGACACTTCTGTCTTATTTTCTTTGGGATAGCGCTTTCCCTTCGGACAAGGGGAACGGTCTGTCTCGTTCAACCATTGGATATAAAATGGATTTTGGCGGCATGGCGAACGTTTGTGTATTTTGGCATGAATAATGCGTGATTAGGAACCGAAACGAATAAAGATGAAAATCAAAATCCAAGAAAAAAGGAGGAACAAAATGAAATACGCAAGAAAAGCTTTGATGGTTATTGCTACCCTTTTTTTGGGGGCTTACCTGAATCCTGTCAACGCGGAGGTACCTAAAATTGAGGATTACGTATTCACGTGGCATGTGGCTAAATCTGGTGACGCGGCTTTGGATGTTGAAAAAACCCAAGACAATCTGCGCTTGATCCTTCGCACCCCCGGCGGAGCCCTTGGCCGGGTATCCGCGAACCCTTCCCAAGCCGAGAAGATTGGTGAAGTGTTGAGTAAAACCGAGGAGTACTATGACAATCAGGTGAAGAGTCAGGATTCAAAGTCGGAGGACATGGTGCCGGCGGGAGAATACAAAGTATACTTCTCCTCTAACAGGGGAAGAAATTTCAAGGTGAGCGTGAGAGGCCCGAAAGCAATCGGAGGAGCTGCGCTCATGGGCAAGAAAGAGGCCTTGACCATGTCAGGATTTTTGCTTCAGGCGGAAGAACTGGCTGATTTGGTGAACAAAAAGATCAACCCCTAGGATCAAATAACCGCGTGGGCGCATGGGTCGAAGATCTGAACCATGCGTCCTCAATCATCAATGGATTAGGAAGGAGAACCGATTATGGCGAAACAAAGACTTGCGGGATTGCTTTTGGTCTTTATTCTTTTGGTGCCCGGCCTGGTTTGGGCTGTGACGGCAGAGGATTTCGAGGTGGAGACGACACAGGATCTCCTGAACCTCTGTACAACCCCTTCCAGTGATCCGCTTTACGTGGCGGCAACACACTTCTGCTATGGCTACCTGGTGGGGGCGTACGACTATTACGATGCCGTGAGTTCCGGTCCCAAAGGTATTAAACTGATCTGTCTCCCCGACCCGCCACCGTCACGAAACGAGGCGGTTTCTCTGTTCATTAAGTGGCTTAAAGTCCATCCTGAATATATGAGCGAACCGGCCGTGGAGACGGAGTTCAGATTTCTCATGGAAAAATGGCCGTGCAAGTAACAATCAATGGTATTTGAAAGGAGCAAACCATGATGAAGTATATGATGATAGTGATGGTGGCGTTGGCGTTTGCCTTTGCCGGATGTGCCGGCATGAGCGAGACGGAACAGCGAACCTTGAGCGGCGGCGCCATGGGGGCGGCCGGGGGCGCCGTCATTGGTGCTATCGCCGGCAACGCAGCCCTCGGAGCAGCCATCGGCGGCGCTGCGGGTGCGGGCGGCGGTTACCTTTACGGCAAACACAAGGAATCGGAACAGAAGGCCTACCAGCAGGGTTACAATGCGGGACGCCAGGGAAACTAGAAGGGAGGCAATCACAATGAAGAAGATCCCTTTTCGGGTGATCGCTATGCTGACGGTACTATTATTCTCGGCACCTGTTGTTTTGTTCGCAGAAGATCCCGAATCTCCAAACTTGGAGGATGATCGCATCATCGACGGACTGCCAGCGGGCTTGCAGCCTTGGCGTGATCCGGAAAGGCCCGACGTTATCGTTCTGGACAAAGGGTACGACGATTTTTTTCTTCGAACGGACCGGTCCAATGAAAAACGCCAACCGGGTCCCATTAACCTGCAGCGCTATCAGTTTGCGTTTTCAAAATGGGCTTTTCCAACCTACCTCGGCGCTCCAGTCGCTTTGACCCCCGAGGATCTGAAGGCGGGCAAGGTGGATATCGCCATCGTAGGGGTGCCGAGCGATTTCAATGTTGCCGGAGGACAGGGCTGGGCCGCAAACCAGATGCGCATTATCCGTACCATTGACACCGCGAACAAGGGGTATGATCGCCATTTCTCCGTGGATTACATGAAGGAACTCAATGTTGTGGATTACGGCAATGCATCGCAGAACATGTTCCAAATGGGACTTTCATTGAACGAGGGCGCAAAAGTCGTTGGCGAAATCCTCGATGCCGGCGCCACGGCAGTGGTCATCGGCGGCAGCCATGATACCGAGGCGGTGGGGCACATGGCGATGGTGAAGCATTTCGGACCGAAGAACTATGCCACCATCCATTTCGACGCCCATGAGGATGCCTACGGCGTCTCTCTGGGAACATTCACTCACGGCGGGCGAGCCCGCCGCTGGGCATGGGAAAACGGCTGGATCAAGGGCGAAGACCTGCACTCCTTGGGAATGCGAGGTGTCTACGGGAGCCCTGAGATCCTGGAATGGCAGCGGAAAACCGGCGAGCGCTATCATTACATGGCCGAGTTTGAAAGGGACGGTTTTGACAAGGTATGGGCCCGGGTTCTCGAGGAGGTCAAGGGCAAGGTACTTCACATTTCCTTTGACGTGGATGCCATCGACCCATCCTACGTACCCGGCGTGTCAAACCCCGATCCAGGCGGCTTCACAGCGGCTCAGGCCATTCGAATGGTTCGTGAACTGGCAATCCAAAACGAAGTGGCCATTATCGAGTTTGATGAATATTCACCGCTCTACGATGACAGGCACTATAACACCGCGCTGGTGATCGACCGAATGATGCGCGCTTTTTTAGGAGGCAAGGCTCTGCGAAAGAAGGGGATCACGGATCCGAATTATGTCGACCCCAAAGTGCTGGACCACGGTCACCGAGAATAGGGAACTGAGCCCTGTGTGCGGTTATGGGTATTGCTTCTTCGATTTTTCATCTCATTAAATGGGGAGACATCTTTTATGAAAACAGGAGCATTCATCATTTGGGGATTCCTGATGCTGTTTCTTTTCGCGGTTTCACCAACACATTCGGGGGAGCCCATCAATAAACACCTGGTTGACAAGGCACCCAAGGAAGAACGCGCGCCCATGCCGCATCTCGACCCGGACAACACGGAAAAGAAGTGGTTCAGTTCGGCATGTCGACGCCGGTTTTCGGGGAGCAGGACTTGGAACAGGTGATGAAGGAAGGTTGAATTGTCCTGCACCTGCATGAGATTCGCCGGGATGGTATCAGTAAGACCTTTGACAGAATCTATGAAATTTTCAAAGACGTGGAACCCATTTACATGTCATTCGATATCGATGTTTTTGACATGTCGTATGCACCCGGTACGGGATCCAGTTCACCAACCGGTGTGACACCCAGTGACCTGTTCCCGTATTTGCGCGAATTCGCTGCAACCAAGACGATCGTTGGATTTGATATTGTGGAGTACAATCCCCTATATGACAACAAAGGACAGCAGACGGCAAGGCTCGCGCGGCGTATCATGTTTCAGTTTCTTACCGGAATCGCCATGAAGAAAAAGGGTATGGATCCGAAATATATCCATCCCCGAATCAAGGGCAAACCATAAGATCAAGGGGACATACATCCTTCGCCGTCTCTATCTGTTTCACCCTTGTGGTTTTTGGGTTTCGCTGGTTTTGCTCCTGTGCTCCGGGGACGGCGAAACCTTTTCCACGGGGCGCAAAGGAATTGAAAGGGACATGAAAACGGCCCTGACCGCCATAGTCAAATCTCCTATTTTACATTTTCTGGTTTTAGGGACTGTTGCTTTCCTTCTTTACGTATGGCTCAAACCGACGGACCGTGAAACGATTCAGATCACGACCCAGACCGTCGATGCGCTGGTGCAGCAGAGGGAGAGCATTACCCAGGATCCGGTGACGCCGAAGGAGCGCCGGGATATTCTCGAAGGGCACATCGAGGATGAGGTATTGCTCCGCGAAGCCTATAAACGGGGGATCGACAAAAACGATTACCGAATACGCAAGCGGATTCTGAATATCATGCGCAGTTCCCTGGCGGAGGTCATACCGGAGCCGTCGACGGCCCAACTGCGGGCCTTCTATGATGAAAACAGGGAACGGTACCGAACCTCGCCCTCCCGCAGTTTCCAACAGATCCATTTCTCCTTCGGAAGTCCGAATACGCCCGAAAGCCCGGAGCAATTCCTCAAACAACTGGAAAATGCATCCGATATCTCCAAGATGGGCGACTTCTCCCAGATTGGGAATCAATTCAGCAGGGCATCCTTTCAAAATGCCGCCATGACCTTTGGAAAACCGTTTGCGGAAAAAGTGTTCCAACTCCCCCTGGACCAATGGAGCGGCCCCATTGAATCCGTGCGCGGGGTGCATTACGTACGGGTCACCGGAACCCACCCGCCTGAACTGCCGCCCTTTGAAAACTTGGAATCCTATCTTCGGACCGATTACCTCATGCGGAAGAGCCGGGACAGCCAGCAGGGGAAAATAGACCGCCTGCGCAAAGGCTATGATGTGGTGGTGGAGGGAGAGAAGTGATGTGATTGCGGATTTCGGAGTGCAGATTGCGGAGTATGGGGATTTCCAAAAACCCATGACCCATAAGGCGAAACCTTTTGAACATTCGACATTCCATGCCTTTCTGGTCATTCTGTTTCTCCTTTTTCCCCCAGTTGCAGGAGCCGATGATGTGGGGATTACCAAGGCACGGCTGATCCAGAAATCGGAGAGAAGCTACGTGTTGGAGGCGGACGTTCCCAGGCGGCTCGTATGGGCCATCAAAGCCCCGGTTTTTCCGGATCGTTTTCAGGTATCCGAACTTGAATATATCAGACAATCGGGCTGGGTGGTCGTTCAGGCGACGGCCTCCACGAAAGGCAACCCGCTTTCCCCGAAAGATGAGATTCTCCTGCCGTGGATGCGAAACGGCGCGGACTTAACGGTCCGATGGCTGGATGGATCCGTGTACCAGGGGCTCTTTCTCCGGTCCCTTGACGGTATCCATGTTCCGATCCGATTGCTCATGCCGGTCAAGCAGTCCCTGGGCGTCGTTTGCAGGGAACATTTTTTAACCGGAATCAAACATCTGACGTTTTACTGGATACATTTGATCCTTGCGGGGGCCCTGGCGCTGGCGGCACCGTCCCGCCAACTCCTGAAAGCCTTTCTGTATTACCTGTTCGGCCAGGCCCTCTCTATTGTGGCGGTTGATGTGGGGCTTTCCGGTTTCGATCTTCTGTTCACGGATATTCTGGGGTTGATCCTGATATTTATCATCTCCCTTGCAGCCGTGCGGCGACAAACGATCCGACCGTATTTTCCCCTTATATGCCTGTTCGGGTTTCTCCATGGACTCTCCTACGGACAGGAACTGCTGTCTCTGGATCTTACGGGGGAGCAGCGGCTGGCAGGTCTGTTCATGTTCGAATCGGCCGTGGATATCGGGCTGTTCCTGGCGGCCGGCCTGGTATGGCTCACGGCGAAGGTGTTCCAAAAAACCGAAACCTGGCGCAGGCCGGCGGCCTATGGTTCGGGTGTGCTATCCGTGGCCATGCTGATGCTCCTCTTTCAGACCCATGTGGTGGCGGGAAAGACCGATCTGTTTGATTTCAGCAAATCCCCACTGGCCACACGCTTTGCCCTGCCGGCTTCCCAAAAGATGCAGACGGGGGGACAGAGGCCTAAGGGAGCACGTCGGCTGACCGCACCTGTAATGCTCTATCTTTCGGTTATGCCCTATGAAGTACGTCTGGAAGTGCTGATTCAGGCGCGGGCTGCCGTTCAATTTCTGGGAGTCCCCGATGAAGGGATGGGGAGCATCCCGAAAAAATCCCTGATTCCGGTGAAAAAGGGGCTCCTTGGGCTGGTTCTCAAAAGCACCCCTGTCTCCATTGAAGGCCAGCAGGCGCAACCGGTGCTGACCCGGGCGGATTTCGTGACCCTGGGCCCGGCCGGAGTGACGGTCCGCAAGAAACCGGAGGTCGAAAGCCTGGATCAGGGCATCGTGGGTCTCACCCTGGTGTATGAAACGCCCAACCTGGCCGATATGGTTTCACTCTCCTGGCGTCTCTTTTCCGAAACCGTGGAAGCGGTGGCGGCCACGACCACCGATCCTTTCGGCACCGCCACCATGATCCTGTCGCCCGATCAAAACGAACTCCGCTGGAAGAGCCGACTGAGCGGCTACCGGGTGCCGGTAATCGACGAAATCACCGTTGAAAAAGAAAGACTTCCCATCCCCTCCCTCCTGCTGTTTCTGGTGGCAGCCGGTCTGTTTCTGGTATCCTTTCGAAAGAGAGGGCGTTTTTTGGGACGACCAATAATACTCTCTATTGCGGCCCTGGCATTTCTGCTGTATCCTTTCTCGCGGTTTTCGGTGGATCTTCCCGTGGTTTCCGGGTGGACCCCTTCGGCTGCGCGCACATCCGCTATCCTGGAAGGGCTTCTGACCAACGTGTACCGGGCGTTTGACGTGCGAGACGAAAACAGGGTATACGACCGTCTGGCAGTAACGGTGGCGGGCGATCAGCTTACGGATATCTTTCTCCAGAACCGTAAATCCATGGAACTGGAAAATCGGGGTGGCGCCCGTGCCAATGTGGATGATCTCGAGATCCTCGCGGTCAACGGGGTGAAGAAGAATAAGGACGGCGGGTTTGTTGCCGATGCGGTCTGGACCGTCAGCGGATCGGTCAGTCATTTCGGCCATACCCATTACCGGCGGAACAAAAACAGGGCTTTGGTCACCTTTGTCCAGGACGACCAGGCCTGGAAGATCATGGATATCGAATTGATCGAGGAAGAGAGATTGCTGTAAATGATTGGCATTCGCGAATTAAAATTCGCCTATCCAAGCGGAAATTTTTCGCTTCAGATCCCTGAGTTTTCGGTTATTAAGCATGAACGTGTTGCCGTCATCGGTCCCAGCGGAACCGGGAAAACCACCCTGTTGAACCTGATCGCCGGGATTGTTGTGCCAAAACAGGGGAATCTCACGGTCAACGCCGTTTCCGTCGATCAATTGGGTGACCGGAAACGGCGGCGATTTAGAATCACCACCATCGGAATGGTTTTTCAGGATTTCGAACTGCTGGAGTACCTGAACGTCCAGGACAATATCCTGCATCCGTACCGCATTACCAAGGCGCTTCAACTGGACCATACGGTGAAGAAGCGTGCCATGGACCTGGCGGCGGCCATGGGGATCGGCGACAAACTCAAGCGAAGGGCAACGGATCTCAGCCAGGGGGAAAAACAGCGGACCGCCATCTGCCGGGCTCTTCTGACCCGCCCAAAACTGATTCTGGCGGATGAAGCCACGGGCAACCTGGATCCCGAGAACAAACTGCGCATTCTGGATCTTCTGTTTCGAGCGGTAAAAGAGCACGATACGACGCTTTTGGCGGTGACCCATGACCATGATTTGCTGGAACGGTTCGACCGGGTCATCGATTTCATGGATTTCCATAGCGACCCTAATTGAGCATGTTCGATACCTTCTACATTGCCTGGAAATACATCAGTTTCAACAAGATCAAGACGCTTACGCTCATCGCCTGTATCACAATCATCATTTTCCTCCCCTTTTCGCTGCAACTGCTGCTCAACGAGAGTGAACGGCAATTGATGTCCAGGGCCGTTCAAACACCGCTCATCATCGGTGCAAAAGGAAGCTCCCTGGATCTGGTGATGAACACCCTCTATTTCGGAGATGACCTCCCAGGGTCGATCACCATGAAGGCGGCGGACCGTGTCTGGGACACAGGTCTGGCCCTGCCCGTTCCCATGTATGTGCGTTTCAAGGCCCGGGGGAGCCCAATCGTCGGCACCACCCTGGACTATTTTGATTTTCGTCAGTTGAAAACCGCCAAGGGGCGGCTTTTCGCGGTTTTGGGGGAATGCGTTCTGGGGGCCGGCGCGGCCCGGAAACTGGCCCTGAAACCCGGGGATGGCCTGGTCTCCTCCCCTGAAAGCCTTTTCGATCTGGCGGGCGTTTATCCATTGAAAATGAAGGTGGTGGGGATTTTGAAAAGAAGCCACACTTCCGACGATCTGGCGGTCTTCGTGGATCTCAAGACCGCCTGGGTGATCCAGGGGCTGGGGCATGGGCACCAGGACGTGACCCGGCTGAAGGACCCGACCCTGGTGCTCAAGCGGACGGAGAACAACGTGGCGGCATCGGCGAAATTGTTCCACTATACCGAAATCACTGAAAAAAACATGGCATCTTTCCATTTTCACGGGAACCTGTCCGAGTATCCCATCGGTGCGGTCATTGCCGTGCCGCGGGACGCTAAGTCAGGAACCCTTTTGAGGGGCCGATACTTGTCGAAAGAGGAAGCCCAGCAGATCGTTAGACCTGAGGAGGTGATTGCGGGCCTGCTGGAAAATATCTTTCGCATAAAGAACGTACTGGATGCGGTCATCGCGGTGGTGGCCCTGGCAACGGTCCT
>JANQDY010000077.1 GCA_028278625.1 Thermodesulfobacteriota bacterium | reverse complement strand
CCATGTTGCCAATCCCTTTGGAGGTGGTTTCCCCAATAGAGCCAAAACGGCGTTTCGAAACTCGTTGTCGTACTTCGCCGGACGACCAGAGCGCGGCTTATCCTGCAGGCCTTTGAGTCCGCGTTCTATATATCTTTTTCGCCAATAGATGATTTTGTTTGGATATGTCTGAAGCTCGCCTGCTATTTGTTTGACGGGTTTTCCTTTGCCGCTATCCAAAATCATTTTGGCACGATCAACGGTTTGCTTTGGTAATGTCCGGCTCCTAATCCAGCGGAGCAGGGTTTCCCTATCCTCTGTCGGAATATCAATTTTAGGGGCTTGTCTTGGCATAATGCCAAGACTATATATTATATAGTTTATTTTGTCAATTAAACAATAGTATCTGCCACATAATTATCTCAAGAAATCAGACGGTTTAAGCATCTTTTGTAATGGGGACATTCAGAATTCGAAATATTTCATTTGGCAAAGCCAATATGGCGAAAGGGAAGGCCCTTGGGCAGGAAAATTCTGAAAGAGCTTTCGGTTAAGATAAGCTTGGGAAACAGAAAAACGGGCAAAATACCCGCAGTAAGCATTCCCCCTATAGAATCCTGCCGAAATGGTGTTCTCTGCAGCGAGAAGTGTTATGGGTATTCGAATGTTACGGTCAGATGAAGGATCAAAAATATGCTTACCTCGAAATGGAATGCATAGGTCTCGGTGCCAGCATGTCAAGCTCCCCAGGCCCGGAAATACGATGCAACGCCCAGTGCAAGCGCGCTAACCAGCACAACGATTAACGTTGGGATTGTTGGCCGTAATCACAGCGGCCGATCGACCTGTTGTTCAACACTACTATTGAAAGAACTTCTGCGGGTGTTCATATTCGGGGTAGGAACTGGCCTAAACGACCAACTCCTCCCGAAGGAACAGCTCGTACCGGCCCAAGTACGCCGCCCTTCAATTAAGGGCGTGCCCCAGACCTCTTCGACTCCCTAATCCACTCGACCACATCTTCTACTGAGGGTATCTTCCCCACAAGTCTGATCCGGTCGTTCACAATCACAGCTGGTGTCATCGCTACCCCGGTTGCAGCAATTTCCATCCTGTCGGATACCTTGGTAACTTTCACGACAACACCACTCTTTTCCACAGCCTCCCTGACAATGGCTTCCACGGTATTGCACGTGGTGCAGCCGGTGCCCAACACTTCAATTTTCATAATTCCCTCGCTTTTACGAACGTCCACAAGCGGTCATTGTACCCCAGTTGCTGATTTCTGAAAGGCTGAGATAGCAACCAGTGTAATAGCCATTGCGGTTTTGGGGTGCACTTCTTTGTGCAAGGTGAAAGCGCTTTTTCGTTTATGTCTCTGGCATTCATTCAGCCCTCCCCCTATTCACTCAGCCGACGTTCCAGATTGGCGTCATGCCAATCTTTCAAGACTTCGTATTGACTTTTTCCCTGATTTCCCTGGCAGGTTTTGAAGACACTGACGGCAAAGAGAATCATGACAATCAAAACAAGATAGTAGGCATACTTGATGAAACGGTAGACAGCTAAGGAATGGCCTTTAGCTTGCGTGAGCTGGGCATAACCTTCCAGTTCATCCCTGAGCCGCCATGTCATGAAAAAGGCTATGGGCTTAATGCCGTTGGCTTTTAATACCGGGACCACTTTTAAAAGATAAAGAACCCAGATTAGGATGATCAGAGCGACCATTGTGAAAAAAGCCGCCGCCATCGTAAAATGACCAAAGAACCGAGAGGGCTTTTTCAATTCTTTGCTGGCCCCATTTTCCAGCAGCAATCTGGCGATCTCGTGATGGCCATAATGCAATGCCCAGTGATACGCGTTTCTGCCAAACCTGGCATCCCTGGTGTTGGGATCAGCCCCTTGTTCAAGCAAGTATTGGACGGTTTCCAATTGGCCTTCCCTGGAAGCGGTCATCAAAGGGGTCCACTGGTCCACACCGAGTTTGACATGGATGTCAGCCCCTTTTGCCAGCAATTCTTCAACAAGCAGAGTATTACCTGACTGAGCAGCATTGAACAGCTTGACATCCAGGTCCGTATAGGCGCCCACAAGGGTCGGCAAGAACAGAAACCCTATTAGGAAAAAGAAAGTGATTTTACCTGACAGCATCATTTCTTGCCTTCTAGATTTGTGATACACAGAGAATACAGTTGAATTGGGCCGGTAGCAACCCATTTTCAAAAAAGGCAATACCTCTTGTTTTTGACATCAAAGGGCATTTCAGATACTTTTAACTGCAGCGGATCAAAAGAAACAAGCACTGAAAAGAAGGAAATCGTGATGATCAAAAGGATTTTGCTTGCAGTTATCATCTTTTCAGGAATATTCGCGTTCTCTGGGGCCAACGCCTCAGAATCCTTAAGGGTTTTAACATGGGAAGGTTATGTTTTGCCCGAGGATTTAAGGGAAGTGAACGGCATTCTGAAAAAGGAAGGGTATCCTTACAGAGTGGAAGTGATCTCCCCTTATGCGGCAGGGGCAGAGCAAATGTTCAGGTTAATCAGAGAAGAGAAATGCGATATTATGTTTCTGACGATCTTTTTTATAAAGATGCAGGGAGAAAAAACGTCCAGACTTCTAGAACTGATCAACACCAATTCTCCGAGGCTGACCAATTACAAATACCTCATACCTGAGCTGAAAGAAATCTCCATGGGGCTTGATAAAAACCACAGACCCTTATACATCCCTTGGGGGGGCGGGACATATGGTTTTTACGCCGATACGAAAAAAGTGAAACCATCTGACATCCCCGGATCCATAAATGATCTTTGGAACCGGAAATGGAAAGGTAAGATATCCCTGAACATTGCCCAACCCTGGTACAATATTGGTTTGGTGTTAATGTCGCTCGGAAAAAACCCTTTTTATATAAATCATCTGATCATCTCGGGAAATAGAGGGGAAGCCGTCGATTTGTGTGACCCTGAAGGTGAAATTCAAAAGAAAACCAACGCGCTTTATGGGCAAGCGGGACATTTCTGGAAAGATACCCCCGAATTCAAGGAGGCGTTGGTGATCGTCTCCAGTTGGGGACCGGAAATCCTTGGGGAAAATGCCAAAGGGGCTGGATGGAAATTCATCGATTTCAAGGAAGGGCACATGCTTTGGTTGGATACCATTAACTTTCGAAGAGGCTTGCCACAAAAGAAAATCGAAGCTGCTGAAATTTTTGCCAATTACTTTATCGGGAGGAAAGTACAAACCAGAGTATCCAGGGATCTGGCCATGGTGCCGGCTTCATCTCTTGCGGAACCGAACCCCATGATTGAAATCAATGCGAAGTTTTTTCAGCAAGACATGTTTGTTCCTCCTTACACCAAAATAGCCGATAATCTCATGCAGCTTGTCTCAAACCGGGCTCTTGAAGCTGCCGGAGCGAAATAGCCTTGTTTGTGGGCGGTACGTGAGTTGAGTATCTTAAGACATCCCCCATCTTCCCGATTCCGGAACCAGCATGCCTGTCGGTTTTCAAGGTGACAACCGGCAGTCTTCCATCCGTATGCCAACGGCTCCCGCCGCCGTTGCGCCCCTTTAATTGAATATGAAATTTGTTCATCCACTCAATCCTCTCAAGAAACCTGCTCTTATCCAAATCTTCGAGGAGCTTATTGCGTTCGGCATCCACGTCGGCGTCAATATGGTGTGTGATTTGGCCGGTCGTACGGCTGAAACCAACACTGGTGTCCAGGGTAGCGGCCCCTATCCATAACGGCCGGCCATCGTCATCCATTTCCTCGGAACGCCAGAATCGCACGTGATGGCGCTTCCTGGGGTTTTTGCCGATTGGCTGCTGAAAGGCCAAGTCCTGCTTCCGACCCCAGACAAAAAGGTCGCTGACCGGAGCGGTTTCGTAGGGCCGGGAAAGGAGGGTCCCGGCGGCAATGCGTAATGAGTTTCGCAACGTAATCGGATCGGCCGGTAGCCACTGGGATTTAAGCATCGCCGCCACAATCTCTTCATATGTACCGACCATGGCAACATTTATCGGATCGCCGCGGATACCGTGCTTGGTCAGGCTGATGCGCGGCATATCCTCTATTGCGGGATGATGGTGAGCGATAAAGCGCCAGGCAAGCGGAAGAAGAAGGTAGGCCCCTACCAGCCACGCGAAAAGGAACAAGAGAGCGCTCCGGGCCAGCCGTGAAAAGTTCCGTCGTGTTACCGCCGGATCATCGAAGTCATCTCCGTCAAAATGCTCATGCGGGTTCGCACATTGTATCCCATTTTTCTTAGCAGACGCTCTTGTCATCAATTTTATTTTGACATGTTTGCCGATCAATCTGTCCCACTGCCGGTCACAAAGGATCAGAGCATCTTGAAGAATTATGCTGGTGCCGTCTGGTCATGATGATTTGGGTCAGGGGGGGCTCTGATTTTCGGAATGATCACCTTGCCACCGGGTTGCGCAGTACGCCGATCCTCTCGATTTCCACTTCAACGATGTCCCCTTCTTTCATAAAAATCCGCGGATTCCGGGCCGAACCGACGCCCGAAGGCGTACCGGTCAGAATCACCGTGCCGGGCAATAAGGTGGTATCCTGACTCAAGAAGGCAATGAGGCTCGCGACGCTGTGAATCATGTGGGAGGTATTGCTGTCCTGCATCACCTCACCGTTTAAGCGGGTCTGGATATGGAGGTTCTGCGGGTCCGCCAATTCATCGGGGGTCACGAGAGACGGCCCCAGGGGACAGAAGGTATCAAACCCTTTTCCGCGGCACCACTGCCCTCCCCCGCCCAGGATTTGCCATCGCCGGGCGGAAATATCATTGGACACGGTGTAGCCCAACACATGGTCCAATGCCGCTGCTTCGCTCACATCTTTGGCCGGTCTGCCGATGACAACGGCCAATTCTCCCTCAAAATCCACCTCAGGCCCCTTCATCTGGCACCCGGGGATAAGAATGGGGGCGCCCGGATCATTCAATGAGGCCGTGTTCTTCAAAAAAAGGATCGGGTACTCCGGAACATCCTTGTCAAATTCCTTGATATGATCCACATAGTTCCGGCCGATACAAAAAATATTGGTGGGGACAATCGGCGCCAGCAAACGGACCAGGTCCGTCTTCTTGCCGGTCCTCTCCAGTCCCCCGTATGGGTCGCCTTCCAGAATTTCAACCGGTCCGCCCGCCACACCGTCCCTGACAACGTCTTCGTCGGATCCGTAGCGAACCCGACCCTGTTCATCCTCAAAACGAATCATACGCATTACCATCCTCCATCAACGGATTTTACCATTCTTCTGATTTCCTGGTATGGATATTTCTCAAGGACACCGAAACCACTGAGCTGCTTTGCCTTCAGCTGTATCAATCTCGGCGTCGTAATACCGCAAAGAAATCTTGCGGCGAGCCCATGGGAGATCCCGGTCCCGGCCACGGCTTCGAGTTCGCTAACGGCTTTTTTGGCATCATTTCTGTTGAATGGGGCCAGGGGTTCAATACAAAAGGTTGACGGCGCACCTGACCGGCAGAAAGAGCAGTTGCCGCAGGGTTTGCCAATCTCTTCTCCAAAATGGCGGGAGAGGTTCATTGCCAGACACCCTTTGCTTTCAAAAAGAACGATCATCTTGTGAATTCGCCCGATATCAATGGCTTCCTTGTTTTTGAACAGGTCCGAAAGGCGCTCCGCGGTCTCCTCAAGGTCAAAATTCAAGTCCAGGATTTCAAAAACCTCCACGCCGGATCTGGCAGTTAATTCGATCCAGCCTTTTTCATCAAAATATTCAAGGGCCGCAAGAACCCGGGCCCGGTCAGAACCGGATGCCTCCACAATTTCGCTGATTTCAGGATAGGACCACACCTTTGCCTCTTTCGTGTGCTTGAAAATGGTATCCACAAACCGCTTTCGTTCACCGGAGAAAACATCAAGGATCTCCTTTTTCGGTTTCAGCGTCCTGAACTGATAACGCTCGAAATAGGTGTACCGGGGTATTAAAACCCCCTCCATTTCAAGGTAGACCAGGAGGGTTCTTAAAGGCAACAAACGAATATCCGCAGCCGTTCCAAGCCTTCCGGCCCGCACTTCAAACATGGGTCCATGACTCCCCTTGATGGCATCCAGCACATGGCGAATGCCGGAGATTTCAGGCGTATCCCCATAGACGAAGTTTTCAAGAACGGGCACGCCGCCACGATTGCCCAGGAGGGTGCAGGTTGCCGGCAGCCCGTCCCTCCCTGCCCGGCCGATTTCCTGACTGTAGTTTTCAATGGATTTGGGGAGATCAAAATGGATCACTTTCCGGATATTCCGCTTGTCGATTCCCATACCAAAGGCAATGGTTGCCACCACCGTATCAAGGCTTCCGCCCATGAACCGGTTCTGAATCTCCTCTCTCACATCGATTTTCATCCCCGCGTGGTACCCCCTGGCATTGAACCCCTTTAGGGAGAGGTATTGGGCAATGGATTCGGCGGTTTTCTGGAGGGTCACGTAAACGATGGAAGGGCCGTGGGGTTCCTCAGAGAGCGCTTTTACCAGCGCATCTCTTTTTCTGTTTTCGCTAACGGTTTCGACCCTCAAATGGAGATTTTCCCTAAAAAAACCGGTAACCACCACATTGCCGCGAGAAATCCCGAATTTATCGCACATGTCTTTGATGACTTGTGGCGTTGCGGTAGCCGTCAGGAGCAAGACCTGGGGAATATTGAACGCTTCCCGGTAAAGGGGAATCTTAAGGTAGTCCGGCCTGAAATTGTGGCCCCATTCAGAGATGCAGTGTGCCTCATCCACCACCAGAAGCGACACCTTCATTCGTTTTAGATGGTTTCTGAAACGCTCGTTTTTGAAACGTTCAACGGAAACCATCAAAATTTTAATCTTGTTTTGAACGCCCGCCTGAAGGGTTGCGCGGTATTCTTCCCGGGAAAGACCCGAGTCCAGTTTTTCCGCCGGTATCTCTTTAGATTTCAGGAACTCGATCTGGTCTTTCATGAGAGACAGGAGCGGCGAAACCACCAGGGTGATGCCCGGCAGGTGCATGGCGGGGGCCTGGTAGCAGAGGGATTTTCCGCCCCCCGTAGGGAAAATGGCAGCAGCGGATTCGCCGGCGACAATGCGTTCAATCACAGCCTTCTGTCCGGTTAGGAAACGATGGAAACCAAAATACTTTTTTATCAGATGGTCAGCCATGGCTCGGAGCGGGCCGATGTCATTACAGACACCGACGCTTTTTATAAATCGATCCGCTGACAATCCTGAAACATCCCCGCAAACTCAGGATCGTTGGTCGTCAGGATCAATTGCCGCCTGGACGAGACTTCCATCAACAGGCGGGCCAGCAAATCCTTTCGCTTCCGGTCCAGGCCGTCCGCCGGGTCGTCCAATATGAAGACACCCATATGGGACAAGGCGTCTCCGATTGCCAGTTTGAGCATCAAATAGAGGAATATCCGCTCACTCTTGCTCATCTGATTCAATTTATACTGATATCCTTTTGCCTGGATGATGGGCGACAGCTGGGTTGAGCTGATGTTGATGTCGAATTCCTTGAGAAACCCGAAACCATGGGACCAGTTTCGCAGATTTTCCCGAACCCCTTCAATCAGAATGCTGTTCAGGGAGCGAATGGCGTTGTTGAGCGATTTGCTGGCAATCTCACAAAGATCGAAATCCCGCTCTGATTTCTGAAAGCGTCTCTTATTCTCCTCGTAACGATGGTAATCTTCCTCCAGCCTTGAAGCCCGCACTTTGGCATCGATCAGGTCCTTCTGTATCCGGTTTCTCCGCTTCTCCAGATTCCCCTTGCTGGCCCGATTCCCATCAGGAACAGCCGCTTTCGGGTTTTTTGTTTTGTGTTGGGCCAGTTCCTTTTCCATTTCCGCTATCCGCTGTTGCTTTTTGGTGATTTCCTTTTCAAGCCTTTGGCTTTCTTTAAGCTCAACCTCCTTTTCGTGAAGAGACCCCTCCAGCACTTTCATCTGGCTTATGGCGGTAAGAACATTGACAAGCTCGGACTCAATCTTCTTCAGCTCCAGGGCGATGACGTCCTTTTCCTCTTTTTTTCCGGCCAGGATCTCCGCTATACGGTCCGAAGAGAGCGGGCTTCCACACAGCCGACATATGGAATCCAAAGAATTCCCGGAAAGAACGGCGATATCATTTTCAATATCCTCGAGGGCCTTGGCACCCTTTCCCATGCGCACCTGAAGGGCATCGTTTTTCGCGGTCAGCTCTGCCGTACCCTTGATCTTTTCCTTTAGTGCCGCAATGTCGGCTTCTTTCGGTATCGGGCTCGATGACTGTTTCTTGGTGATGACCCGATCGAGATCCGCCCTCAACTCTTCAAGCCGCTTCTCATGCGATGACAGACTGTCTGAAGCCGCATCTTCCATCAATGACTGAAGTTCCTTATCCACCTGCTCCAGGTCCTTCTCCAGAGCCGCCACCGCCCGGGCCGCCGTTTCCATGTCATTTTTATGGGTCGGCCGTTCCGCGAGCCGCTTCTGACAGCGCAGCCTTTCCTCTTTCGCCATCTGCAATGCTTTTCGAAACCTGGACTGGGTCACGAAAACCGATCCCATCTCAACCAGATTCTGAATCAGGGTGTTGTTGTATTTCGGGATATCCCGCAGAAAATAGATCAATTCGCCCTCCCTGAAAAACGACGTCAGGGAGGCCATTTCAGGGGTAACGGGAATCAGCCATCTCAGGTCATCGGAATCCCGGTTTTGCAGCATCTCCCAATCCCCTCTGTCGGAGGTCTGCTGAAAGACCTGGGGAATCCCGCCGGTGGTTCTTGTCAGGCGATATTTCTTGCCGGAATCATCAAGGACGACTTCCGTGACACCGTAGGGTTCACCGATTCTGGCCAGGTCGGAAATAGTCAGTTGCTGATTGAGATGATCGCCGAAAATGCTGAAGAACAGGGCATATACCAGCGTGGATTTCCCTGTTCTGTTTTCCCCGTGAATAACCGTAAGGTTTTCGAAATCAAAGGATTTTTCCTCATAGCAGCCGATATTGGAGAGGCGGATTTGCAGAATGTTCATGTGCCGGAGGGCTCCTTTCCCATCAGGGCCGGAAATATGCGGCGTTCATCCATATAGGGGTCGTGGATGGCTTCCTTGAAGACGCTGATGATGCGCTTTTTCTCCCCATCGGAAAAACCGGATTTCCGAATCAGCAGATCCACCTCCTTCTCAAAGAGCTCAAAGAGCAGTTCCTCGGTTATCATTGTTGCCTCCCATCAAATGCGGTTGTTTCATCGGCCCCTTGTATCTATTCCATATCTCCATGGAAAATTCAACGGGGAACCGTTTGCCCGGAGGTTTTTAGAGGACTGATCGATGTATTTGGGAGGTGTCCCTTGGATTCTTCCGATGGGCATGAAGGGGCGGCGTGGATGAAAATTGATGGCAGGCAAATGGGGGATGGGGCGGGATATCAGGGGTTCGGGTTTTCTCCTCCGGGGATTGTCGGAGATATCCCTTTCGTTCAAGCCATTACAACAGGTTGTTTTGTTTCCGAAATCTTCCGTCGCTCTTCATCTCGAATGTCTTTGCGCAACAGTTTTCCGACTTTGCTCTTGGGCAACATGTCACGAAATTCAATATACTGCGGCACCTTATATTCGGCGAGCCGCTCACGGCACCACCTGGATAAATCCGATCCCGAAACACCTCTTGCGTCTTCTTTCATTACGACAATGGCTTTGATACGCTCCCCGATTTTTTCATCCGGTACACCGACCACGCACGCATCGATGACGCATTCATGATTCTGCAAACAAGCCTCTATCTCAGAACAGGAGACCCGATAGCCCTTGCATTTGATGACATCCGCACTTCGATCCATATAATAGAGCTGCCCATCGGCATCCATACGAACAAAATCATTCATGCGATACCAGGTCTTTCCTTCGATTTCAACATACGCCGCGGCCGTCTCTTCCGGTTTGTTCCAGTAACCTTTGGACATGTGATCGAATGATACCAACAACTCACCCGGCTGACCGGGTTCCACGAACGCCAGGGTTTCCGGATTGACAATCATGATTTCGCGCGATGGCAGGGGACGTCCGATACTCCCGGGAACCGGTTTTCTTCCCAAAGGGCTCATTGCGGTAAAACCCACTTCGGTGGCGCCGTAGGCCTGGAAAATGTCCAGTTGCATGTATTTTTTCCAACGGTTCGCAATCATTTCAGGCAGCACGTCGCCGCCGCTCCAGCAGAATTTCAATGACCGCAAGTCGAAAAGATCGAGCCGGTCATTTTCCAGTATCATCCGGTAAAGGGTGGGAGCGCCCAAGAACAAGGTGCCCCTGTACCGTTCGATGGCCGACAGGATAGCATCCACCTGTGGAACCGGCATGAGGACGGCGGTATTGCCTCGGGTCAATACCATTCCAAGAATAATGCCCTGTGCCAGTTGGTGGAACAGCGGATTTACCATGATGAACACTTCTTTTCCCTCTGCGATATGCCCTTCCCCCACTTCCTTTATCTCGTTAACGAAGGAGACCATTCCAGCGTGGGTCATAACACACCCTTTGGGAAATCCGGTTGTACCGCCCGTATACAAAATGTAGCAAAGCTGTTTGGCGGGGTCGATTTTGATTTTTGGCGGGCTGGGCGGGTATTTTCTCAAAA
>JANQDY010000069.1 GCA_028278625.1 Thermodesulfobacteriota bacterium | reverse complement strand
CGAAAGGTCATCCCGGAGGGGGGTGTCTATGAAGATCTCACCGCCAGAAGCCTCTTCTATCAGTTTACAGACCTTTTCAATTTTCAGTTTGCCGTTTTCAAGCAGTGCCTCACACACGAAACCATATTCCTCGTAAGCGTCATCTCCGAGCAAGGTGATCAGTGTATCCATTCGTGTGAGTGGTTGGGCGAGGAATTCTCTAAGGTGGGTGCGGCAGGTTTTCGTTTCATTCCCGTACTCATTCAAGTAAACGGGGTGCCATTCGTCGTCTTTGATGATTTTGGGTTTCTAGGTTCCTGGCATGGTGAATACCTCCTTTGTGTAGATGGATTTGAAGTATCCGCCCTTGTTCCGCGTCCAAACGAAAAAAGGCGGGCTATGTGTGGTTGGACGACCGGCCACAAAGGAAACCGGCAGACCCGAAGGTCTCCGCACACAACCCGCCAGAAGGTTCGTATAAACACAAAAAGCGCCATACGAAACTTGGGAGCGCTTTGCATCCCTCTGTGTATCCCGGCGTCCAAACCGGCCTTGGTTTTTTGCCAAGGTAAAAAATATCATACCACCTTCAGGGATGGTGTCAAGAAAGAATCGTTCTTTTGTCCACCGGCTTATGATATCCTTGTGAAAAGTGTACGGTTCGTGGCTGCCAACAACAACTGAAGGGGAGGGAAGATCATGAAAAAGCTTATCGGAATTTTACTGGTCGGTCTTTTGGGTTTTTCAGGATGTAGCGGAAGTGATGCAGGGACAAACGGAAATAGTGTCCAAGCATTTGGGGTGGTCGATGAATATGGTCTTTCCTTCGCTGCCCATGTCATGGATCAGGATGGAAATCTTCAATCTGACGCCATGCTGACAATAAATGGTGCGCCTATGAATATCGGCTTTTTCCCCCCCGAAGATTTGATCTTGGATCAAGGAGATAGCTTCTCCGGTGCGAACGACCAGACCGCGAAAGGGGTAGAATGTGGGGATTATCAGCCTTACTACTTCCTGGATCTCTTTGATGTCAATGAAGGAAATACCATCGAGTTCGTAGCCAAAGGAAGGCAATGCTTTACGTTCTACTCCAGTACCATCCAAGTACCGGAGAAAATCAGAATCATTGAGCCCTCAAGTAACGAACCTTTACCAGCCGGTGAGCCGGTTGTTGTAAGATGGGAAGGTGGAGAACCGTGTTCTCAGTTTCAGGTCATGTACTACAGAGGGTCTGATGACGAGATGTTCGACTCGGGAATGATACAGGGGAGCATGGAATTTACAATGCCCGCGCATTGGACAGACGAGGGATGGGGTATGATCTTTGTTGATGGCTGCAGGTCCGGCGACGAAGATGGCCAAAATGGTATTGAGACAGGTATAGAGATGCGGGCGCATGCTGAGCTTTACATCGAATTCCGACACAACACATTATCATCCATTCAAAGCAGTAGTTCAATAACATGTCGACAAAAGTGCTTTAACAAGTACATAGCAGACAAACAATATTGCGCCCAGAACTACCCCCGTTACAGCCCTCCTTCAGCGGCATGCCAAACAAAGGCAGTATCAACGGCTCAAGGATGTCGGACAGGTTGCGGCTATTGTAAGTAGCGTCATTGCATAGGCGATCCGTGTTGTATGCGCCGGGCAGATCCCAGCGGGGAAAGTGTCTCAGGTTGGTTTCCCGGTATTGAATAGGTCCCATCCCCCGAACAGCACCAACAGCAAACGGGCAATGGCTTCCATCTCGAAACCGTCGAGATGAAGGTCCGCCTCACGATAATGCGTATTGATATCGCTGTTCGTTGGTTTTGTCACTGGCCGCCTGCGCTTTTATCAAGGGCAACCAGAATCTGATCATCACAATGCCTACCGGTGCTGGCAAGACATGCCCGGCCGGCGCCCGGCCTGTTCGGAGAGTTTTGAGAAACGCGGTGACAAAGTTTCAAGAATTCTTCGGCATGTTGAAAAAGACGTTGATGAAAAGGATTGAATGATGAATGCAAATGAACTGGTTCAGAGTAATACCGAGCTTAATTTGTCCGAAATTGAAAATAATGTGGTCTGCCTAAAGTCTAAACCTCGTTATATGAATATTGATTTGACAGGCAGATGCAATATAAACCCGCCCTGCATATTTTGTTCTCTTAAAGGTGACGGATACAGCTATCAATCCATGGATACTTCCTATTTGGAAGATTATAAGGAATTCATTGATCGTACCGAGAAAATAATTGATTGCAGCTATGGTGAACCGTTTACACATCCAGGTTTTCTACCCCTGGTCGAAAACATCGCGAGAAACTCCCAGAAATTTGCATTCTCGACAAATGGGCTTCTGATGACGCCTTCAAAAGCGGATACTCTTATCCAATATGGCTCATATATTGATTTTCTCGTTTCTGTAAATGCAGTCTCTTCAGATATTTATTACAAGCTAACCGGGCAAGATTATAATAAGCTAATCAATAACATAAGATATTTCACTGATCAATATCGGGCAAAATTTGGAGAAAGCATACCTCCTATCGCCTTGAGCTTTATAGTTATGAAGATCAACCGACACGAAATCATCGATTTTATTCACATGGCAAAATCACTAAATGTTTGGGGCGTACACCTTGCACACTTGTTCGATATACAGGAGAATTACGGAGTGCGTAATGACTTTGGGTATCGATTCCAATATCAGGATGAAATGTTGTCTCTTGATGAATATCGTAAGATTGGTCTTATCGCAAAGGAGGAAACAAAAAAACTCGGTTTAAACGTCGTTATAAGCTGGGAACCTGCAAAATCCGAAATTGAAACCATGGCCGAGCCTAATATTTCTGTTCCTTGCCTATTTCCTTGGAAATATTTGTTTGTACAAGAACATACCAAAAATGCGTACATCTGCTGCTATTCTAATAACGCAATTGGAAATCTATCCGAGAGTTCGCTAAATGATATCTGGAATGGCGTCTTAGCCGTGGAAATCAGAAAATCTTTGACTGCCAAGGAAATACCTGATTTCTGTTTGACACACGGGAAAAACTGCCCCTTGGTTTCTTCGCAGTCTTGAGCGGAGTGACTACCGCAAGATGTCCTGGGTTAAGAACTTTTACCCAGTTGAGATTCCCTGAGTCGAAGATCTACAAACTGCTGGAATGTAACGTCGAACGACTGTCGTTTTGAGGTTCTTCAGTCCGCTGGGCACTGTCTTTCAACCAAGCCTCAAAGAGCTTATATCCCAGCGAGAGAATGATTGCACCGATAAAAAGACCAATAATTCCGCTTAATATGAATCCGCCGATAGCACCGATAAAAACCACCAACATCGGCACATCAACGCCCCGGCCCATAAGGACCGGTTTCAAGAAAGAGTCACAACCGCCCACAAAAAGGCTCCAGGCGGCAAACAATATGGCTGGAACCAGGCTGTTCATATAAAACACGTAAACCACAATTGGCGCCAGAACGATGAAAGTTGGCAGTTGAACGACTGCAAGAATCAGAATCAGCAGGGCCCATAGACCCGCCGCTGGAACACCCGCCACAAGGCATCCCAATCCGCCGAGGATTGCTTGGATCATGGCCACGCCCAAAATACCGCGGGCAACGCTTCGAACGGTGGCCTTGGAGAGGTTCACGAGTTCAGGACCCCGCTCGCCCGCCAGACGGGCGGCAATCGCCAGGGCGATACGGGTACCACGTTCCCCATTGGCCAGGAGAACGCCTGAAATAAGGATTGAAATGACAAAACTCAGAACCCCGAAACCGGCACCCGCAGCCGCATTGAGCATCCAGAGAGCCAATGTTTTTAAATGGGGCGCCACTTTAAGCACCGCAGCGGTGAGATTAACATAGGAAAGGTGCCAGAAATCATGCAGTTTCTCGCCGACGACGGGCCAGGACTTAATTTCATCGGGCGGTTTGGGAACGCGAAGCGATCCTTCTGAAATACCCGCTGAGAGTTTCTCCGCGGTATCCACGAGAGATGCGGAGAACAGCACACAGGGAACGATTATGACCAAAAGAAGCAGCAAGGTAATCAGGACCGCCGCCAGCTTTCTGCGCCCCCTAAGGGCCGTTTCAAAGCGACGGTACGCTGGAAATACTGCGATGGCAATGATCATTCCCCACACAAAAATCTGGATGAACGGCTGCGCAATTTTAAAACACCAGAATAGAAGCAGCAGCACGAGTCCCACGTGAATGGTTGTCTCCAGCGTCGCTGCCAGAAGACTCTTCTCCGTTAAAGATCTATCTGAAAGTTCCATAGCAGCATCTCCATCTTCTATTTGCCTTGGGTCGAGAATTTGGGTCCTTCATCATTTGGATCTTTTTCATTATCGTCAATAATGGGGCCAAAACAACAAAAAAAGCATCGACACATCGTGGGTTAACTTGCAGCGCGGGGTGATGCTCGGGCAAACCGCCTCTTAAAAGAAACCATCATCCTTAGCCCTTTGTGAAAAGATTTGTGTAGTTGACCGTCTTTCCCAAAGCCATGCTGCCGGCGATGAGACGGTAGAGGGGACTTGAAATAGCCCCGGAAGATTCCGACCACTGTCAGATCAAGTTCCGTTCAGGACAAAAAGGGACGGTTTCCTTTCTCTTGACCCGCAAGCCGGGGCTTCCTATACTCTTTACCGAAAAAAGGAATATCTGATCTCCCTAAACATCCTGACAAAACTGAAATCATTAGACAAAACACCATGAAACGCCTCAGCATAATGACCGTAACGCCCGGTTCCAGGCCACTTCGTCTTCTGCCGCTCGTATCAGCGCTTCTCATGCTGTTCATGCAGGTCCCCATTCAGGCGGAGGGAAAGGTCTTTCGCCTGTCTCACGATGATTACCGTCCGTTCCACTGGTACGATCCGACCACTAAAGAGGCAAAGGGCATCTTTATCGATATCTGCGAAGAACTGCTCAACAAACGCCTGGGGTACAACGTGGTCTACACCCAGTATCCCTGGAAGCGTGCTCAGATGGAGGTGGATATGGGCAGGGACGATGCCTACATTTCCACTCCCACCCCGCTACGCCTCAGGACAATCATTCCCTGCCAAGAACCGTTGATCATCATGCAGAAGAAGATGTACACTTACCGAGGCAACCCCAAAGAGAAAGAAATCGGCAAAATCAAGCATCTGAAAGAACTGAAGCCTTATCGCATCCTGGGTTACCTCGGCGATGGTTGGGCCAAGAGACGCTTGGTAGACGAAGCAGGTCTCAAAGTTGATTATGTGGCAAAACTTGAACTGGCTCTCAAAATGCTGGCTGCCAAGCGTGGTGATGTCTTCATATCCACCCCGGAGATTGTCAACTACTACCTGGCCCAGCTTAACTTGAAAGGCAAGGTTGTAGAGCTTCCCGTTGTTATCGAGGAAACCGAGTTCTCTCTCTGCATCTCCAGAAAGTCCACGTTGCGGAAGAAGAACGACAAAATCGACGCCACACTCAAAGAGATGAAGGAAGATGGCACCATGGAGAAGATCATGAGCCGCTGGCGGTAATCCCGGAGACCGGCCCAACCCAATGCCCACCGATAGCGTGGATCAGGATATAAAAAAAGTGGTCGAGGAGTTTTTCAGGAGTCCCCGGACATAGGGACAAACATGACCCTGAAAATCCATGGGGTTCAAAACGGATGACGCGTTCATTCTTAATAGCAGTTCAACGTATTTCGAGGTTCAATTGTGATTGACACACGGGCCTGTTTCGGCTATATGTTTCGATCAAAAAAGATTATGATAACAACATGTTATAAATGGTGATACCGCAATCATGAAATACGGAAACCGCATCAGGCGTATGGTGGCGCCCCTTTTGATTTTGTCCTTTCTGGTCGGGTGCGACGGTGGGGATTGGGAAGGCACCCAGGAAGGGCCATGGGTATTGAACGAGCAGGTGGAATCATGGCATGGCCGGATCAGGAACCTGATAATAGATGGGACGCGGTTTCTCCCCGTTAAGGTGGGTGCGGTTGCAGCCATTATGGTGGACCTTCTCTGGCCCAAGTCCCGTCGCGACATCTGGAAGTTGATCCAGGAGGATGTGGAACGTACCATTGATCGAGAAATCACGAAGAACATACTCCGGGAGCGCCAGGCCGAACTGGAGGCACTGCAACGAAACATCAAATCCTATTCTGAAACGGAAAGGCTCACGGAGAAGGGAAATTATCTTACCGTTTGTCTGGCGGGGGCGGTCAGTCTGTTTTACAAGATCACCAACGACAAGGAACACGATGCACAACTGGCGCCCATAGCGGTTACCCTGGCCGCCATCCACATCTCCCTTCTTCGGGAAAGATATGAGTACGGAGACAAGCTGTATCCCCGGGCCATGAACCGGGACCCCATGTGGCTGAAAGAACTGCTTGAATTCTACGATGATTACATCCGGTATTTCTACGGCCATGACCGTGATGGCACCAGGGTCCAGGAGAGTCTGATGGACAGGTGGGCGAAATACAGAAGAAGCCTGTTTGAAGAAAAACACTGGCGGTCGGCCGGGATCGTAAAAGACTCTTTTGGTCAGTTGATTGACAGATACTATTCGGACCAACCGTATGTGAAATTCATCGCAAGAAATAATTCCATTAAGGAATACTGGAAACCGGAAATTGATCAGGCGCGCAACATGGTTATGACCAGGGAGACCCTTCTGTTTGCCGACGAAATCATGGGTTGTGTCACCATTTTGTGCCGGATGCTTCCGGAGGACAGCCACCCGGACGCCGGAGAGCGGTCATACAGGGTGCATCCCGACCTTAGAACCATCACGGTGGGACCGGTTGCATACCATACGCTCCAGGGGGAAAAGCGGAAATCGGTAACCGTCAGCAACCCGGAGTGGGTATTGCACAATGAGGATCAGGAAGGGACCCTTTATCGAATTTTTGTCCGCGAATACAACGCCATCGACGGGCTTCAATTGGAGTACTCGGACGGCTTCCAGGGACCGTTCATCGGAAATCCCAACGGGGGCGTGCTTCACAGTGACATCATCAGACCGGAGGGCGACTGTTTTAACGGGTTCGGTTTTGGCTTTACCACCAGAGACAATACGAGAGGCGGCCTCCACACGATTCGTTTCTTCAGTTCCCGGCATGAAACCGAGTGGATGGGAAACAGAGCCGGATGGGGACTCGGCGCCCACACGACGCTCAGGGCCATAAACTACGAGGTCCCGGGCGCCGCATTCAAATACTCAACAGGCAGCGAACCCAAAGGGAATATCACCTGTATCTATGTGAGGTTCGTCTACCGAAACCCACCGTCCGAGGAATAGAGCGCTTGGCGAAGGTCTGCGGTTTGATCCTTGCTGAACGGTGAATATCCAGAGCCTGCACCGATCTGCCGCCGGTATCATCAAAGCCATCGTGACATGCGATTGCCGTGCATACGATAGAACTGGTGCGATTCAAGTGTCCTATTGACGGACGCATCCAGCTTGAATATATTGCCGGATTGTATGGTTTCGGCGGCTTAAGCGGTATCCATGAACTAGGTAGGCGTTACGCATCAAAAAGGAGGGTTTTTATGAAAAAGGTCATTTTCGCGTTATTGGGTCTCTGTCTACTTTTCGGCGGTGTTGGTATTGCATCGGAATCTGGCGAAGTGTCGGTCGGGGCGGTGACGCCGCTCACGGGAAAGCTGGCGGTTTACGGGGAAGGATTCCAAAAGGCCATGCTCCTGGCCCTCGATGAAGTCAACGCATCAGGGGGGATCAACGGGAAACCCATGAAGATCATCTTTGAGGACAACAATTCCACGTCAAAGGGATCTGTCTCAGCCATTCAGAAGCTCATCACCATTCACAAGCTGCCGCTCATTTTCGGACCCGCGGCCAGCTCCAACTTCCTGGCGGTCTGCCCCATCGCCCAGCAGAACAAGGTGATCCTGATCGCCGCGGAGAGTGCGGCCGCGGCCATCAGAAAATGCGGTTCCTATGTTTTCCGGGTCTTCCCGTCGGATCTTCTGCAGGGAAAGGGTGTGGCGGAACTGACGGACAGTTTGAATTACAAGGAGGTGGTCCTCACCTATATCAACAATGATTGGGGCGTGGGCCTGGCCGATGTCTTCAGGGAGGCGTTCCTTGCGCGTGGAGGGAAATTGGTGGACGATTTTGCCTATGATGAGGGGAAGACCGATTATCGTAGTGAGATTCTGCGCATCAAGAAGAGCGCCCCCAAGGCGGTGGTGAACCTCACCTACATCAAGGAGGGCGCCACCATGCTCAAGCAGGCCTATGAGACCGGACTGGAGGTGCAGTGGCTCATGGGCTCAGCCGCCAAATCACCCAAAATGGTCAAGCTCGCGGGCAAGGCTTCGGAAGGGGTGATCGGAACATACCCCACCTTCTCACAGGATACCTCCGAGTATAAGGCGTTCAAGGCCGCGTGGGACAAAAAATATCCGGGTCAAAAGACACCCATTTTCGGTGAATATAACTATGATATGGTCAGATTGACCGCCAAGGCCCTGAAAGCGGCAAAATCCATGTCCTCCGATGATATAAGGAACGCCTTGATAAACGGCAGCAAGGGCTATATGGGGGTCACCGGCGACAAGACCTTCGATGCAAACGGTGATGTGGGCGCCACCTACGGCAGATGGACCGTCAAGGGGGGCCAGATCACCGATTACAAGTAACCGATTGAGAAGGGTCGGTTTTTTCCCGCAAACGGTTTTCGTATGACCTATTACCTGCAGCTGCTCATAAACGGGATCATCGCCGGCTCGATTTATGCCCTCTTTGCGGTGGGACTCACCATGATCTACGGGGTCTTCCGGTTCATCAACTTTGCCCACGGTGAACTCATCGCCTGGGGGGCGTATCTGGTCCTCTTGTTCACTGTTTCGCCCCTCTCCATGCCCATCTACTACGCTGTTTTGCCTGCCCTGGCCCTGACCATTGTTTTGGGCCTGCTTCAGGACCGCTATGTTTTCGGGCCCCTGAGGCAGGGGAGCCCCATTGCGCTGCTCATCGCATCCATCGGGATATCCTATTTTCTCCGCAATGCCATCAGGCTCATTTGGGGATCGGATCTGCAGTCATACGGCCTCATGCCTTCGAGGGGTCTTGTCTTTGGAGGCTTGTGCATTACATCAGCCCAGTTGATGATGGTGGGGGCCGCGGTCTTGTTCCTCGGGAGCCTCTATTTACTTCTCACCAAAACTCTGCTGGGAAAAAGCCTGAGGGCCGTGGCCGACAACATGGCCTTGGCCCAAATCATGGGGATCAATATCAAGAAAGTAAGCGTGGCGGTTTGGGTCCTGGCCTCTCTCTTTTCGGGAGTGGGCGGAATCCTTTTGGCCGTGGATACCAATCTTGAACCGATGATGGGATTGACCAATCTCATCAAGGCCTTTGCAGCGGTTCTTTTGGGTGGCGCGGGCAATGTATGGGGGGCCCTTCTGGGCGGTCTTTTTATCGGCATCGTGGAGAACCTGGGGGTGGCCTTTTTGTCGCCGGGATACAAGGATTCCGTGGCCTTTGGCCTGATTATTCTGATGCTTCTTTTCAGGCCCAAGGGGATCTTCGGGATCATGGGAGGGGTCCGTTAGATCATGGATTATCTCTTTCACATCCTGATCGTGGCCTTGATTTATACCCTGTTTGCCATGTCCCTGAACCTGGAACTGGGCTATACCGGGCTCTACAATTTCGGCCATGCGGCCTTTTTTGGCATCGGGGCCTATACCTCAGCCCTCTTAGGTCTTGCCGGTCTCCCCATGGGCATCGCCATGGTCTGCGCCATGACCGCGGCAGGCGTCATGGGGGCCCTTGTGGCCATCCCCGCTCTCCGGCTTACAGGGGACTACTTCGGCATCGCCATGCTCTCGTTCGGCGAAATGGCGAGACTTTTCTTTTTAAACGAGCGATGGCTCACAAAAGGCCCCATGGGGCTGCCCGGGATTCCCAGGGCTTCCTGGATCGGCGAAGGCGTTGCCGGGCTCCCCGGTTTCCTGATCTTCACCCTCCTCCTCACCACGGGGGTGTTCCTGGTGGTTCGCCACCTTGCCGTATCTCCCTTCGGGCGGGCCTTGAAAGTGGTGCGTGAAGACGAATATGTGGCCCAGGCCCTTGGCAAAAACGTCCTCTCCCTGAAGATCCGGACCATGGCCGTGGGCTCCGTGATTGCCGGATTGGCGGGGAGCCTTTGGGCCCATTACATCTCCTATATCAGTCCTTACGACTTCACCCTCAATGAGATGATCCTCGTGCTTCTCTGTGTGGTGCTCGGGGGCCGGGGAACCAACTGGGGGCCGGTGTTGGGTGCATTTGTGATCATCTTCTTTCAGGAGGCCATCCGGTTTCTGCCGATCCCTTCGGGACTGGACCGGTTTGTGGCCCCCATACAGGGGATGGTCTACGGCGGTGTGCTGGTCCTTCTCATGCTGAAACTTCCGGGAGGGATCATCGCTGAATACAAGGGGCAAGGATGCTCAGAATCGAGAACGTGACAAAGGGTTTTGGTGGCTTGATCGCTGTTAAGGATGTCTCTCTGAAACTTGAGCGGACCCGGATCACCGGGCTTGTGGGCCCCAACGGAAGCGGAAAAACCACCCTGTTTCACCTGATTACCGGCTTTTACCGGCTGGATCAGGGAAAGATCTTTCTTAAAGACAGGGCCATCAACGGTCTCCCCCCCTACCGGATCAACCGGATGGGTCTGGTCCGCACTTTTCAGCAGACGCGGGTCCTTCCGTTTTTGTCCGCTCTGGAAAACCTCTTGGCAGCCGTGCCGGATCAGACAGGCGAACGGCTGTGGTCCGTGTTTTTCCGGCCCGGCAGGGTCCGGGTGGAAGAGAAAGAAAACAGGGCCCGGGCCGAAGAGATGCTTCGCCTTCTCAGACTGAAACCGGTGGCACGGCAACTGGCCGGACAGTTGAGCTATGGCCAGCAGAAACTCCTGGAGCTGGGGAGGGTGCTCATGGCCGAACCCCAAGTGATCCTTCTGGACGAACCGGCTGCCGGGATCAACCCCACGCTGATCCGTCAACTGGTCACCGTGATCATGGAACTGGCCCAACAGGGGATTCAAATATTTCTCATTGAGCATAACATGCCCCTTGTCAAAGAGATCTGCGAAAAAGTCTTTGTCATGGACTCGGGAAGCCTCATCTTTGAGGGCACCCCTGCCAGGGCGGTGGAGGATGCGCGCGTCATTGAGGCCTACCTGGGGAGGGAGGCCCATGCTGCTTGAACTGGACCGGATCAGCGCCGGTTACGGACCACTTGTGATTCTTGAGCAGTTGAGCCTCCATGTGTTTGAAAACGAGATCGTCTGTATCATCGGTCCCAACGGGGCCGGGAAATCCACGGTCCTCAGGGCGGTTTCGGGCCAGATCATCCCCCGAAGCGGCAGGGTGTTGTTTCGCGGGGAGGTGGTGACTCACCAGGGTCTTGAACAGAAGGGCCGGAAAGGGTTGATCTTTATCCCCCAGGGAGAGAATATCTTTCCCAATCTTACGGTCCGTGAGAACCTGGAGATTGCCGGCTCCCTTCTGGAGAATCGTCATGAACTGGCCGCCGCCGTTAGGAATACCCTGGACAGGTTCACCATGATAAAAGAGATGAGAAACCGCCCTGCCCGGGAGCTTTCCGGCGGGCAACGCCAGATCCTGGCGCTATCCCGCATCCTCATACTTGGACCCCGGCTCGTCCTTTTGGATGAGCCTTCCCTGGGGCTTGCGCCGATGGTTGTGGATATGATTTTCGGGGTCATTCAGGAAATGAATCAAGAAGGCACCTCGTTTCTCCTGGTGGAACAGAATGCCCGAAAGGGGCTTTCCGTGTCCCACAGGGGTTATGTGCTTGAGCTGGGAAGAAACAGGATGACCGGTACGGGGGAGGCGCTCCTGGAAGATCCCGAGGTCAGGCGATTGTACCTGGGTGGATGAACCCGGGCAAAGAATACGCGACGCTTAAGAAAGGCAATTCCATGAAAACAAAAGCGCATTGGTTCATTAAATCTCTTATTGCCCACAGCCTTCCATTTGTGGCATCCACCTGCCTGGCCGCGCTGCTGACCCTTGCGCCGGCGCACTCGGCCTCGGGCCAGACCTATTACGAAACGACGGTGCACAACAACTTCGGCCAGGGGGAGTTCTACGGCGCTACGCCGACCGACGGGCAGATCTGGCTTTTGAGTAATTTTCAGTTCGACTACCTGTCGTCCCAGGCATCGGGCCGGTGGCAAACCGGCAATGCCACGGCCGGCGCCTGGGGGTCGGTCAAACTGAGTGACATTGATCTGGGCAAGCTGCGCATCTACCGAAGCGCCGGGGGAACCCGCATGTACGCTTGCCTGAGCGACACCCGGCCCCCTGCCCAAATGCCGGAAGCCTCCACGACAATGCCCAACAACTATTTCGAATGGAGTTTTGACGCTTCCGGAACTCCCGGCACCCTCGATCTCAGCTGGATCGACCGCTGGGATTTCCTCAGCCGCATGGAGGTATCAAACCTTCCCATCACCCAGAACAACCCGGCCCCAACAATGGTCTACGGGGCAAAAGAGGGCCAATCCACCGGCGCCGTCAGCAATGTGCTGGATGGCTACACCGCTCAGGCGCCATACACCTGGCTGGGTACCGGTGCGGGCGGCTTCTCCCGGACCCTCTCGTTTCCCGGTGCAACCAATCCCATTGGCTGGATCACCAGAAATCAGGCCTCGGGAACCGGGTGGGCTAAAGGCATTACCAGTTTTAAAAATGCACTGGATCAGGTGATCGCCAAGGCAGCGGCTTCCCAGCCATGGCCGGGAATGACCAGTGGTATCGGACCCAACTGGACTCAGGCGGGCTTTCGTGTGGGCTGCCCCCAGAACATGCAGGATCCCGCCAGCGGAACAACCAAAGGCGGCGCCTGGACGGCGTATGCGGGATTCACGAAAGACGGCTCCGGTGCCTATACCATGCGGCTGACGGATTTCACATTATACAGCGCGGCGGGTGGAAATGCCACGGTCATATGGTCGGCGGTAAACGACGCCGGCGGGGCTGTTTACGAAGCTACGGAGGCCCAGGGATTGCTCGAATGTATCTGGAGCTCCAGCTGGAATAACCTCGTCACAACGCCGACCTGGGTGGCCAACCTCCTTTCAAACGGAGGCAACGGCGCCAATGTCATGTATGCCATTTACAACGCTCTGGCTTCGGGCGTCATTTATAAGAATGAATTCACAAATGACACCAACCTGCCCGCATGGCCGGGATATGTAGCGCGCATCAAGGGGGTTGACACATACAATTTCGAGGTTTTTACCGCAGGGGCACCGGTAACGAAAAACAACGACTACCCTCAGGGACTGGCCGGGTTTCTCAACGGCCAGGATGTGATTAACCTGCTGACAGATCGCCAACAGGCTGACGCGCTGGTTAATCCGTACATGCTGGAACTGCTGCGCACCCAGGAGGTCACGCCGGCCTACCTGTACCCATCCCAGGATGTATGGGCGTATAACGGAATCGTCGGCAGCACGCCGGTGCTGGGGATGCAGACAGGCCCCCTGAACGGCCAGGCGGTCTTTGGTGACGATGCGACCTTTGACTGGTACCTGGGCGGCGGCGGGGGCGCGCAACAACACCATTTATACGTGACCACCGACGGAAAATGCGGCGATAAGATCCCCTGCTACGACGGAATTCAAAAGGCAGTGGACGCAGCCACCACCGGATCGACCATTTTCATAGCCGGCGGGACCTATTCCGAGACGATCGCCGTGGATGGATCCAAGCAGCTGACCTTTCAGGGAAACTGGGACAAGACATTTGTGAGCCAAAATGAAAACACCACACTAAGAAACGCCCCTGATGTGGCCCAGGGTGCCTCCTTGACGATTCAGGAACTGGCGATCACCCCATAAGGGTGGGAAACAGAATGAGCCGCAAGATGACCGATGACAAGGCAACAACAATGGACATAAAAAAAGAACATGGATTCTCTACAAGTACGGAAGCCGGGACCTTTTCGGAGATTATCAATTTCAGTGCCGTGGAATTGTCCGATGCCATAAAGCAACGGGTCGTGTCCTGTGTGGATGTTATGAAGGCTTACCTGGCGCAGATCAATCGGCTTAATCCCACGTTTAATGCAATCGTATCGCTGCGCAACCGTGATGAACTCCTTGCCGAAGCGCTGCAAAAAGATGCGGATCTGGCCAAGGGTCGTTATCACGGCTGGATGCACGGTTTTCCACATGCCGTAAAAGACCTGGCCGCCACCAAAGATATCCCGACAACCATGGGATCACCCATATTCGCCAATGAGGTCACAAGCCATGACGCAATTTTTGTCGAGCGGTTGAAAAAGGCCGGCGCGATCCTTATCGGGAAAACCAACACGCCGGAATTCGGCCTCGGTTCGCAAACCTACAACAATGTATTCGGCACCACTTATAACGCTTATGATCCCGGACTGTGTGCCGGCGGCAGCAGTGGTGGCGCATCTGTTGCATTGGCCCTCAGAATGGTGCCGGTGGCCGACGGCAGTGATATGATGGGTTCTTTAAGAAACCCGGCAGCTTACAACAATATCATTGGCTTTCGGCCATCCTTCGGCCGCGTCCCTTTCGGACCTGCAATAGAGATTTTTTCGCAGCAGCTGGGCTATGAAGGGCCCATGGGACGGTCCGTGAAAGACGCGGCCATGCTGTTGTCCGTCATGGCAGGGTTTGATTCCCGCACTCCATTGTCCATCCGAGAAGACCCTTTTCAATTTGCAGGGTCTCTAAAGGGCCAAATGAAAGGCCGAAAAATTGCCTGGCTCGATGATTTAAACGGCTATTTACCCATGGATCCGGGTATCCTGGAGCTGTGTCGGCGTGCGTTGACCCACTTTGAAAGCCTGGGTTGTATCGTAGAGTCTGTCAGCGTCGATTTCCCAATGGAGGAATTGTGGCAGACCTGGCTTACGTTGCGGCAATGGCTGATAGCCGGCAGCTTGGGACCCATTTTTTGCAAAAAGGAGAACCGAGACAAAATAAAGCCGGAGGCCTTGTGGGAAATAGAGGGAGGACGCACGCTCACGGCCTCTGATATATATGATGCATCGGTGAATCGTTCAAAATGGTACCAGGCAATTGCAGCCCTGTTTAAGACATACGATTATCTAATGCTCCCGTCAGCCCAGGTTTTTCCGTTTGATGCCGAAATTCACTGGCCGAAAGAAGTGGGCGGTAAGCCCATGGATACTTACCACCGGTGGATGGAAATAACCATACCGGGAACGCTTTGCGGCTGTCCCATCGCGAACGTGCCCGTGGGATTCAATGGCCGAGGATTGCCCATGGGTATGCAAATCATCGGTCCCGCCGCAAAAGACTTGGCCGTCTTACAGCTCGCCGATGCTTATGAACAGGTGGCCGGGTGGACGGAAAAAACGCCCCAGGCAGCGATGGGATAATACAATCTCCCGCATCTGCGCGCATGGCCCTTTTCATCAGCTTTTGTGGTACCATGCGCGTTGTTTTCGTGGCTGGTGCTGAATTCGGCCAGCATCTGCTCTTTTACGTTGACGCGAATGTTCAATTTCACTAAATTTTTCAGAAATGGGATGGTATCACTCCGTCTCACTCACTCTCATTAAGGAGAAAACGGTTATGAGGATTAAACTGGCAATCATTTTGGTGATCGTTCTTTTCGCAAGTCCGCTGGCAGCCAAAGAGCTATCGGGAACCCTTCAGCAGATCAAAAAAACAGGTCAAATCAGAATCGGCTTCCGCGCGTCTGAACCGCCCATGTCATTTTTGGACAAAGACGGAAAAGCAAATGGTTATTCAATCGAACTGGGGCAATCCGTCGTAAAAGAGATAGAAAAAAGCATCGGCGCCAAAGTAAAAGTGAAGTATGTTCCCATTACGGCTGAAAACCGGTTTAAAGCCCTGATCAGCAATAAAATCGACATATTATGCGGTGCCACCACAAAGACGCTTTCCCGCAGTGAATTTGTTGATTTCACCCAGCTGACATTTGTCACTGGCGCTTCACTAATGACCCTTCGAAATGGCAATCATCAGGAGACTTCCGGTTTTAGCGGAAAGAAAATAGGCGTCGTTAAAAACACAACCACGGCAGTTTCTCTAAAAGGCCTCCTTCAAGAAACATCGACAAAGGCGGAGATTGTGTTTTTCAACTCAGCGAAGGACGGGGTTGATGCCCTGCGGAAGAAAAAAATCGATGCCTACGCCGCCGACCAGATCGTCCTTATCGGCATTGCCACAAAGGCCAAAGACGGCATGGACTTTTTGATTGATCCCAATGTTTTTTCCTTTGAACCCTTTGCATTTGCAGTCAGACGGAATGATGCGGATTTTCGCCTCATCGCGGACCGGGCCATATCCGATCTGTGCCGGTCCAAGAAGATATTTAAGATCTACGACAAGTGGGTGGGAGATTTTACGGGTCAAAGGCTGCCCATATACGATGCAATGGTCCAGTTGAATGCCACACCGGAATAATAATCCAAGCGAAAACACGGGGCAAGATAGGAGAGACGGTGCAGAAAATCGGATTCATCGGACTGGGGGAAATGGGAAAATGGATGTCATTGAACATCCTAAAGAGCGGTCATGATGTTTCGGTCTGTGACATTAATCCTGATGCCGTCAAATTCCTGACCGATCAAGGCGCCAGTTCGTTTCAGCATCCGGCTGATTTGGCAAGCCGGGTCGACGCCGTTTTTCTGTGCCTGCCGGAAACAGAGGTGGTTGAGACGGTCATTTTCAAAGAAAAGGGCATCATTATCGGTGCGAAAAAGGGTTTGGCAATCGTCGATTTGAGCACCATCAGCTATATTAAAACCATCGAATTTGAGCGGAAGCTGAAAGAGATGGGGATCCTTTTCGCCGACGCTCCGGTTTCCGGTATGGAATCCCGAGCCAGAGAAGGAAGCCTCACAATCATGTTTGGAGGAGACCAAAACCTTTTCGAGACCCTTCGTCCCCTGCTGAATGCCCTGGGAAAGGACATCGTCTACACGGGCAAAGTCGGCAACGGCCAGTTGACCAAGTTGATCAACCAGCTGCTTTTCAACATATGTTGCGCGGGGATTGCCGAAGTACTCCCCATGGCAGCCAAACTCGGACTGGATCCCGAAAAAGTGACCCAAGTTGTCACAAACGGCACGGGTCGCAGCTTTGCCGCGGATTTTTTTCTGCCGTTAACCCTTGAAAACCGGTTTGATCAAGGATACCCGCTCAAATCGGCATACAAAGACATGATCAGTGCCGCTGAAATCTCAGCACACCACAAAATTCCCCTACCATTGGTGCAGGCAACCGCCACCACATTTAAAATGGCTTTGCTGGAGGGTTTGGAGGATGAGAGCAAAGGCGCACTCATAAAAGTCTATGAACGCATGCTGAATGTTCGGTTCCGAAAAGGGGGATAGTGATTAACGCGACTTCCCGGATATTCGTCCTCCCTGTTTAAGATTGGCCGGGCAATGTAAGGGCGCTCGAAACCGCCACTGGACCCAGGGTTGCATGGGGCGCTTGAATCGGTGGTGCGGCGGGTGGAAATGCCACGGTCTTAACGCATCCCATTGCAGCCGCGAATATCTTCCGCGACAAAATTACGCCATTGGGGTTCGATCCGGGCCCCTTTCCCCAAATAGTACAAGGCTTCTTGGCATTTGTTTTGCTGTTTCAACAACTTTCCTTTCACTATGAGTCCTAATCCCGATAACGGCGAAATCGAAAGCGCCTGCCTGCAATCAGACGCCGCGTCGGTGTAGTTCTTCCTTGATAAATGCACAAACGCCCTGGCCCCGTATGCCGATGCCAGCCGTGGGTGTCTGTCCACCAGCAGATCCGCCTTTAAAAGCGCCTCATCAGAGCTACCACCAATTCCTAAGGCGTTATAAATGTTGGCCTTAACAAGCCTAGCGAAGACACTTGACAGCAACGTGGCGGGATTTGAAGGATCCAGCTCATACGCTTCCTCACAGCCTTGAATGGCCCTCTCCAAATAGATCGACACCTCTTTGGCTCTGCCGACTGTCATCGGTTCTCTGTCCGGGTAAGAAGCGTTCATCTTTAGCAAAATGGATACGCTTCTTGTGAGCGCCAATGCCAGATTCCGTTTCGCAACGCTATCATCCGGGTGCACCCGTAACCGGCGCCGGTATACTTTTCTCGCTTTCAGCAAATGCTTCCGCGCCGCATCAAGTCTATCCATTGCCCCGAGTGCGCTCGCCGCCACCAAGTGGGCCCTGGCGTTCCCTTTATGCAATACCAACGCGGATCGGGCTTTCTCAAGGGCTGTTTTGGTTAGACCCAGTTTCATAAGACTTTCACCTTCCCGAACGTATTGGTTTGATAGATCCATTAAGACCGAAGCGTCGGCACCCCTTTTTGGACGTCCCCCATTGGATCGGGCGCTTTCAAGATGCAATGCGATTGTCCGGAAGAATCTATCACGGGGATCGCTGTTAAGGGAGTGTTCGACCGCTTTTTCCGCTTCGCCCAAACGGTCCAAACCAATTTCCGATAGAGCTAGATAGGCGTACGCGTCCTTATCTCCGGGCGTTACCATCAATATCCGTTCAAACACTGATTTTGCGCTTTCATATTCGCCCCGCGATAGATAACGGCAGCCTTTAAGAAAAAGGTTTTCCACATTTATGGAACGTTCATATTCAACTTGGTCACGCCCAATGGTGATCTTCGAATCATCAACGCCTGCGACACCGTCGCTCGCCGTGGTTTGGAGGGAAGGGTTTGCCGGTAAGGGCGCTGAAATATCGGGGGATCCAAAGACGCTGCTTCGTACGCGCGTGCGCGCTTCCACGCCACCACAGAGTATGATTGGCGTATTGGGAACGGAATGCTGTATGCCGCGATAAAATGGAGGCGCTGCTTCGGCCGGCCCAAGCTTTAACACCGGCAGACCGACGAAGTCACGCAAAACCGGCAGGTCTACATTCATGCGACGCAGCAAGTTTGCGAAAGCAACAATATCAAACAGGCCGTGAAGTTCCCTGAAGGGGTAACGCCCTTTTTCGTCAACAACCCGGGCCTCCAAATCACTCATATGGCCTGTGAAGTTGCGCGCCGCCGCTTCATATTCCTTATTTTGGCGGCCCGCGCCGACCATTCCGCCAAGCGTCACAACCATTTCCTCGGTGAAGACGCGGATACCGCTTTTGAAATAAACCGCCTTTCTGTCTTCGGTCATCCACACATTGGCTTTCGACAACGCTTTCGGGTAGAGCCAGAATCTGGCCAGGACACCGTTGTTCTTGCCATTGTTACGGTAAGCGTCCCCAATGATGTCCGACAAGCTCCGATAAGCCGTTAACCCGTATTTTGCAGCGCCGTGGCCCATAATCCGTTTCATTTCATAATCGGCGTCAAGCATAATTCTGGCGAACAAGGAGTCTTCCGGAACCGCCATGACCCGTGTGTATTGAGGCCCGCTGATGTCGAAGGGCTCAGGGTCAAGGGAGCAACCCGGGATCAACCCGTCACGCCATACCGCGCGCAGCCCTAAAATGAGACTATCGATGGTGATGTTTCCTTTCGGATCCTTTTGG
This sequence comes from Thermodesulfobacteriota bacterium, assembly GCA_028278625.1. Next base: position 5,518 of record JANQDY010000069.1, on the reverse strand, counting down.
CCCACGATGCGAAGATCATTTTGTCCAGCATCCATGATAAACCCGAATATCCGGCCCAATCCACCCAGGGTCCGTATCTCATGGGGCAGGCGCTCCCAGGTGTTTCGGAACCCGTCCGCATCATTGAGAAAGGTTCTCAGTGACAAGACAATGGGATCTTTGATCGTAATGGAAGATGAGGCCCGTGGTTCCAAAAGCGCGTCAGCGGTTATATTCACATCCATCAGCACACCGCTGACGGTCGGCATGCTCTCCGTTTCATGAATCGTCACTTCCAAAGAATGCGGTTTCCCGCTCTCTTTCCCTCCCGCCTACTTTTGTCTGTTGTAGATTGCAATCCACTCACGTGTTTTATTTCGCCACGCTATATAGCGCTTTTTCTTTTCGATACGTTCCATCATATGTTGAACCGGTATCCATTGTACATGATCCACCGGTATGTAGGGATTGCTTCGAATTCTCATTCGTTCTTTTATTTTCCGGATCTCTTCTTCATCTAGCAAGTCCAGATATGCCTTTGCCAGCACCGCCAGCTTGTAGGCGATGTAAACTTCCGGAGCCCACATCAGCAACGATTCAATCATTGCCTCAGAGCTGTGTTTGACATAGATTTTAGCAACTTCTTGAACTTTCTCTTCCAGCGGTATGTCGTCCGTGTCCCCGCGGATGACGATCTTGACAACATCACTTGTCACATTCAGGGCGATATTTAGAAGAAAAACATTTCCGCTTCGCACATCACCGATAAACGCGCGATTTCCCTTGTACATGTCGATTAACTTGTCCCCGACAATTGAAACTGCCCGGCCCATGATCTCTGCTTTGTATCTGTCCGCGTCTTCTGCATCGGGATGGTTTATAATGAGAGCGGCTAACAAGTTTATATATTTTGCCGTGTTGTCATGATAATCCAAAGCTCTTGAGGAATATTTAAGTTCCCTCTTAAGTCTCTTGAGTGCCTTTTTCAATACATCGCTGATTTTTCCCTGACCGCCATATTTCGCCTCCAGGCCCGTCAACAGATCTTCTGAAAAAAAGTTCTTGGGGAGCGCGCCCGGAAGGACCGGAATGAGGCCATAAGATTTGGCGCCGGGACTCTCAAACGTGGCACCTGCAGGTGTTTCAACGGCCACCTTCGGGTTCATGAGATCGTATATTTCGGCGATGGCAATGCTCTTTTCAATCGCTTCTATTTCATCAAAAGGGATGTCCCGACCATCAAGCTCTTGGGTTTCCAGTCGAATTTTGTGCTTTTGGTAGAGCTCATTTCTCATTGCCGAAAAAGCCGGCGTCCGCGACAGATCTTTAAGCGCGCCCGGAGGAACACGAATGTCAATCAGTAAATCGACACGGTCGGCAAGGGCGCCAAATAATTCTGCGTGTTGTCGGCTGAGTTCTTTGGCCAAGCGGGATATGGCGCTGATGGCGGCGGTCACCGGCAGGATGTCGTCAGGAAGACCGATGGGGTGGACGACGAGGGCCGTATAACGATTTTGAACCTCCTTAATGAAACCATCGAAATAGTAAGAGCTTTTGTGCCTTTTGGATGAATGTTCTTCTATTATACTTGAAACCTTCTCTTTGGAGAGAAAGTCTTTTCCCCGATACCCATGCTGGATCACATGCTGTTTTATATGGGAGTCCCTGAGCGCAAAATCGAGGATCCACCAGACATCCGTTTGCTTGGTTTGCGCGCCACGGGAATGTGCGGTCCCTACAAAAGCGAGGAGAACCCAAACAATCAAACCAGTGGCAAGAATCAGTGATGGCCGTATGAGCATATTTCCATTTTGTTGGGCTGCGGAACGGGACATTCGTTTCTGCCTGCTGTTTGGATACGTTGCCAAATTATGAAGGAGGGCTTTCGCCCCATGATTTCAGAGCCGCAATGTGCTTTCATTGCCATTGCGCCGTTTTATGGCTTCTCAATTTGAGGTCAGAGTAAATAGTGGTGCGCCCCTTTTCATCGCCTTTAGTGAACTCAAGCGTAAAACTGCCCTTTGTCTCAGCATAGTTTGGAATCCCCCGGGAGGTGGAAAACAACATGAGGCTGGATTGATCGGAGTCCACCAGCGAGGCGTTGACTTCCGATTCGGCGTCCCTTTTGAAAGATACGTCCCCTCCTCCTTTGACTACATAATAGATGTCCCCTGAAACTTCGGTCTTACCAATCAGGGAACATGTGACGAGGGTCGAAAAACGCCCTAAAGCCGGCGCATAGTGGGTAAGTTCTCCAGCTTCCCATGCTGAACCATTTTCAACCGGACCTTCAGGAAGACTCACAAAGATGCCCTCGATCATCTGATCGTAGAGATGCTCGATCATGGCGCCGATTTCAGGCGTTTCCGTCTTTCGCATTCTCTGTTTTAACGCCTTCAAATCATAATCGAGCACTTCACCGAAGCGATTCACCGTGACATAAGCGGGACATTCCATAAGATATAGAAATCCGCGAAGCCGTTTGTCTTTTTTGGCCCGCTCCACTTCCTTGGGATTTGACGTATCCAAGGAGAAGATGATAGCGCCCTCATCACCCTTGGCCTGGACCATCACCCGGTCCGCGTAGGTTTTGGTCTGGTATTCTCCGTTTTGATCGTCCAGGATATCGCACTTCAAACCGACATAGTGCCGGATTTTGGCCGTCAATACCTCTTTCCCGATGATTGTTCCTATTTCAGCGGTTAGCGCCATATCATACCGCAGAGACTCCCCTTTTCGAAATGTATATTCGAGCGTGATCGCGTTATCCACTGCCTCTATGTTCTGAATCACCAAAGGCTGGAAGTATATGAGCTCATCAAAGGCGGTTTGAGAATTCTCCGTCCCATGCATGACCGGGCGCTTCCTTGGCTCGGGCGCCCTTTCATCGAGCTCATCCTGATTCACCGTTAACAGGCGATACAATTTTGAAAACAAGCCGGTCCCATGCTTTTCCGCGATTTCCAGCAATTCATGTGTGGATGCACGCTTCATGAGTTCAGCGACCCGTTTGGGAGACACATCCTTATTGTTAACCGCAAATATGTTCGCTCCGTGCGCCACCAGCAGAGCCGCTGTTCTTGTTTGTCCATTTTGCGCCGCAACAAAGAGCGGTGTCTCACGATTTTCATTCACGGCTTCCATGCTGGCGCCTGCTCTGATCAAATACTCCGCGGTACGCACGTCACCGGTAAACGCCGCCCAATGAAGCGCCGTGAAGCCTGTACCGTCCTTGACGTTCAGGTTTGCACGCCCTTTTATGAGTAAATCCAGTACATCAGCATGTTTGTTCATTACGGCGAGATGCAAAGGGGTCAATCCGTTGTTATCTTTGGCGTCAATTTCGGCACCTTCACCAAGCAACATCTCGACGATGCCCGCGAAACCCTTTGCGGAAGCCAGATGAAGGGATGTTTTGCCGTCATAATCCTTGGCCCGAACGCTGGTCCCTTCCGAGATGGATTTTTTTACGCCTAACACATTATTCGCTTTGACGGCGTCAAGAAGAGCAATCGAAGAAACATCGGTAAGTCCGCTTTCATCCATTAGAAGCTTGATCATCTTTTCATTGTTTTTGCTCCTGGCCAGCATTATGGGGGTTTTTCCATTATTGGAAGTGATTTGGACGTCACCGCCATGCGCTATCAACAATTTTGCCAAAGGACCGTGATTAAAGAGTGCCGCGTAATGCAGAGGCGTCCATCCATCTTTATCTTGCGCATTAACATGGGCACCTTTCTTAATCAGTTCCTCGGCGATCTCTATCTCATTTTTGTAGGTCGCTGAATGCAAGGGGGTAAAATCATGGTTGTCTCCGGCGTTAATATCCGCTTTATGCGCAGGCAAAGTGCTGGCGCTTTCAACGTTACCCGCATCTATGGCGGTATCCAACGATTTCAAAATTTTTGTTATTTCCTTTCTGCTTCTTTCTTGCGCTACCCGCATTGGTGTCTTTCCGGCCTCGTCCCGAACGTCGGTGCGGGCACCATTCTCCAACAGAAACAGTACGAATTCCTTGCCCGCATATTGCGCGGCAATGTGAAGCGCGGTTCTTCCTGAAGAATTTTGAGCATTGATATCAACCCCTTTTCCCAGGAGTAATTGAGCCGTATTCAGATCCCCATCAATTGCGGCGTGATGAAAAACCGTGCTTCCTTCATTGGTGGTACACTTGGGATCCGCGCCTTTTTGAATAAAAAACGGCACCAGATCCTTTTTCCGCAAAACGGCCCACAGCAAAGGGGAAGCGCCGTCATTGTCGCGGGCGTTAATGTCCGCGCCATTTTGAACCAGCAGATCCGCCACTTTCTTATTTCCTGAAATAGCCACGTAATGTAAGGGCGTTGCCTTTATGATATCAACGGATCGCACGGTGCTTTTATCATTGCTCAGGAGCGCTCGTACTTCGTCTTCCTTGTCCATCAAAACAGCCCAGTGGATCGCCGGCACATTTTGATCCGGGTTTGCTCCTTTTGCCAGAAGTTGACTTACAGCCGCTTTTTGGCCGTTAAACGCGGCCGTAAAAACAGGGGTGAAGCCTGTGCCATCTTTGACGCCCATGTCCGCGTTTTTGCTGAGAAGCAATTGGATCATTTCCGTATCACCCGCTAAAGCGGCATGATGAAGCGCGGAAAAACCACTACCTGTCGCTTGCCGCGCATTGACATCCGCGCCATGATCGAGGAGCATCGCCGCGCAGTCCCTGCTGCCCGAGAGAACCGCCAAGTGAAGCACAGGCATCCCGAATGTATCCTTTTGATTGGGGTCTGCTCCCTTTTTGAGAAGGTCACGAAGTTGCTCGGCGTCACCGGAAATGATGGCGTCGGATAGGTTTTCATCAGAATCGAGCGCGTGAGATCTTTCCATGAACAAAGAGAACAAGATGATAGACAGGCTAATACATATAATTGACTTCAAGAACGATCTATTCATTTTTTCTTCCCTGTTTACGATAGCGAACAATTCATACCGGATTTTTTGTTTAAGCTGTATTTAACATACCAGGGTGTCCAGTTCAAATGGTTGGGACGGTCAGCCCGCTTGCCCCGCTTGGCCGTGAACCCATGGGAGACATATTCTTTGACCGCCTGTGGCCGGAATGGCAGCGGGACATGGGGGAGGAATGGACCCCTTCCGTGAATTTCCTTGAAAAAGAGGGGAAACACCATGTGGGAGCAGATCTCCCAGGCATCTCAAAGGATGACATTTCCGTTAATGTGGACAATGGTGTGCTGGCCATTACCGGAAAAAAGGAAGAAACCAAGGAAGAGGAAGGCGTGAGCTATTACATCAAAGAGGCTTGATGAAGATCGAAATCAAATAGGCTGCAATTCTCACAGATTATCGCCGGATTCCCGCAAGGAACCCGGCGCAAATCTTCATCGGTTTTTCACCTGTACCGCCTTTCAGATTCTTTCATCCACCCAGGTCCTGATATCCGTCAAAACCTGATCCCTTTCCACCTCGTTTAAGATCTCATGATAGAAATCCTCGTAGATTTTTAGAGATTTGTCCTTTGAGGCAGTGTTTTCATAAAGAT
>JANQDY010000060.1 GCA_028278625.1 Thermodesulfobacteriota bacterium | reverse complement strand
TATCCCCAGGCTGGTGGATCTGGCCATGCAGGAGGATTTCAAGCTTGATAAATTAATCAGCAATTACTTTACATTAGACCAAATAAATGATGTTGCGGACAAGATGCTGAAGCGGGAGATTCGTGGCCGATGGGTCTGCAAATGGGAATAGGCCGGCACTGACAAAAGGACCCTCTTTCATCCGTTTCGGGAGATGACTTCTTTGACATCCACATGCATTTGATCTACTATGAATATTTTGGATGTATGAAGAACCCCTTCCACCCCATACCAAAGTTGTCCTTATCAGTGATGGGGATATGGATAAGGCGATGGCCTTTTTGGATATTTAACAACCTCCCTTCATTTTGAAGGGAGGCATTCTTGTGTGAAGTAAAAATGATGCGGATAAAAGTTAAAGTATTTGGCACGCTTGCTCAGAAAATCCAATGTCACCTGGGAAATCACCCTTTTCTTGATTGTTTAATTCGTTATGAAAAAGCCCCAATTTCACCCATTACAATCCGAACGCCTTAAAAAAGAGATCAAAAAGGCCGGACTCAGGTTGCCCAGGCAACTGACCGTCATGATCACCAACGGCTGCAACCTCAACTGCCGACACTGCTGGCCTGAAAGTGTCTCCCACAAGTCCATTGATCCGGTTCCCGTTGAACCGCTCAAGCATTTGATGACAGGGTTTTGCGCCTTGGGTATCTTAGAGATTTGCCTCACCGGTGGAGAACCTTTAACGCATCCGGAATGGTACGAGCTGCTGCGGTTTGCCTGTGCCCAGGATGGCTTGAAACAGGTCCGTCTTCAGACGAACGGCACGCTCGTGACAGAGGAAAATGCCGGACTTCTCGCATCAATGGACAAAAACAAGTTGATCATTCAGGTAAGTCTTGAAGGGGATACATCGACATCACATGATGTGTTGAGAGGGAAGGGGAGTTTCCAAAAGGCCCTGCGGGGACTCACATACCTGACAGCGGCGGGGCTGGGTCCTCAGACCGTTGTGGCCTTTACGGAAACCCGAAGCAATTTTGATGGAATACCCACGCTTTTAGAATATTTGGAAGAGATTGGCATCGGCGGTTTCACTAGCGGTACCCTGGTTCAAGCGGGAAGAGCTGCAGAAAATCCTGATTTGATGCGCCCCACACCCGAGCAGTACCGGACCCTCTTGCGGCGCTACGGTCGGGATAGGGATTTCAGAAAGCGATACCACCGCATGGCCAATATCGCGTGTCTTGAATGGTGGTTCGGAAAAAACAACTCAACATCAGAGGACTGCGCTTGTCTTGAACTTCCCTATGTCACTGCGGAGGGTTCGCTCTATCCTTGCCTTATGTTGCCTGCCGATCATCTGGCGGTGGAAAACGTTTTTCAAAGGCCCCTTCAGGAATTTCTCAAGGAAGCCATCACCCGCTGGTCTGAGTTGCCGATCTTTAAAAAGCGCCGATTCACCGAGCTTTCCCAATGTCACGCCTGTTCCGGACGAACCCACTGTAGGGGCGGCTGTATGGGACGGGCTTATGCCGCAACAGGGGATTTTATGACAGTGGAAGACCGTTGCGCCCTCAGAAAAGCCGTGTACGCGTTGGAAGGATTAACCGGATAAAGGATAAACCTGCTGGAATAACGGGAGTGAACAGGCATTGGCGTTGGGAATTTCAATTAACAGTTTTTTTTAGGTTTGCGCGTGAAACCGCGCTGGGTTTCCCTTGTCCATTTCTTCCGTTATTCCCCTGTGAAGACAGGTTTACGTTTTTCAAGAAAGGCGGAGATTCCTTCAACATTATCCTTTGTTCCCACTAACCCGCGGACGCTCTTTGACTCAAACGCCAATGCCTCGGCCAGGGGCATGTCTTCCCCTGCCATCAGATAATCCATGATCGTCGATACGGTCAGGGGTGATTTTTCCGAGAGCTCTACAGCAAGCAACTGGGCTGCATCCTTCAATCCGTCATCGCCGTGAACCTGATTTACCAAACCGATCCGAAGCGCTTCCATCCCATCTATTTGATGGCCCCTGAGAAGCAGGTTCAAAGCCTCGGATCTTCCCACAAGCCGCAGCAAACGCTGACCGCCACCCCATGATGGGGCTGTCCCGAGATTGATTTCAGGCAGACCAAGCCGTGCATTCTCCGCCGCCAGCCTAAAATGACAAGAGAGCGCCAGTTCCAATCCACCGCCCAGGCAGTAGCCGCAGATTGCCGCGATCACCGGTTTGCCAAGGTGTTCAATCAGACGAAAGACATCCAGCCGTTTTCTAATAACGGCGTCCATATCCAGAACACCTTTTGAAAATTCCTTCAGATCGGCCCCCACTGAAAAACTCCGATCCCCGGCTCCCTGGATGACCGCAACACGAACCGTATTATCTTCCTTGATTTGCAGTAATAGAGATTCAAGCCGTTCAACGGTCTGGGTACTGATGGGATTGTAAGGGGGGGAATTTAACCCGATGGTGACAACATTATCCTTCTGCTCAATGCTTATTGGAGAAAATTTGGAACCGCTCATACTTGTTGGACCTTCAAAAAGTATATTCCTAAAACGAAGCGCCACAAGAGCAAGAGCTCTTATAGGGCGGAAGAAGTGGCTTCACCGGATCCCCATTCTTTGTGGAACCTCATCCATTGTCCTTTTGGGCACCTCCTACGGCCTGGGGCAATGTCGTGGAAAAAATCGTGAACCACGTCTCTCCTAGGTGAAGCTGTCAATTCTTGCCTTGAGATCTTCAAAACGAGAAAATATATTGTCTGCGATTCCTTTGACAACCTCTTCGGCGCTTAAGATCTCACTAATTAAACCGGCGCCTTGCCCACAACATATTTCTGCATCTTCAGCTTCGCCAAGATGCTGTGCATGGTATTGTGAGTGTTCACTGATAAAATTTCTTAATGTCTCATCAGAGGCCCCGGCTCTCTTTTTGTCCATATATTCCTTGGTAAATGCATTGTTCAGGTCCCTGACCAACATGATGTCTTTGGGCAAACTCACGGTGCAGGCATCCTTTCCCCTTATTATGGCATCTTTCACACGAATATGTGAGTCTGACTCTTTGGTTGCCATAAAGCGAGTCCCTAAATATACCGCATCAGCACCCAAAGCCAAGGCTGACAATACACCACGTGCATCGGCAATGCCACCGCCGGTAATAATTGGTATGGTTACCGCATCCGCCACCATTGGCGTGAGCGCCAAAGTCGTCAATTCAGTAAACCCTTTGTGTCCCCCGGCTTCAAAACCTTCACAGATAACACCGTCTACTCCGGCTTTTTCCGCTTTTACGGCATGCCTTGGCGTGGAGATGGCGTGTAATACGGTTATTCCGGCTTCCTTGAGTACCTCGGTGTAAACATCGGGTTGGCCTACCGAAATTACGGCAACCGGGACCTTCTCTTCAATGATAACTTCAACACATCTCTTCGAAAACTTGCGATCGTCACCGAATCCAATGGGTATATTGACCGCAAAAGGTTTTTCAGTAATATTCCTAACGTTCTTTATCTGATTCCGTAATCTTTTTCCGGTCGTTTCGACGTCCGCACTGATGCTCTCCGCTCCGGCATTGGGCCCTATGGTACCAAGGCCGCCAGCCCTGGATACCGCGCCCGTCAAGGCCGCACCACTTACCCAGTTCATGGGGGCCTGAATTATCGGGTATTGAATTCCCAAAAGTTTGCAGATCCGGTTTTCGCCCATTATATCTCCTCCATATCCTCTCCATAGTCATATACTATTCTATTTCCTTTGATCAATCGCTTCCACCTATATCGCAGCACCCGCCAAAGTCCGAACGGCCGGATGATACCCAATTCCGGTAATCTTCTTCACTCTGGAACTGGGGGCTGTCATGACGTCCGACTCTATTTTCCAGATCCAAAACAAACGACTCTTTCCACGCCGGGTCCTTTGGCCACTCAAAGGGCAGATCCTTTATGGCACCTGGTTTGCTGAGAGATGAAAACGCGGTTAAAGCCTCAGTCAAAATTGCCCGCTGCAGTTTCGGCATGTTAGCGGGACCTGCCGTGTGGCCTAAAGGGAAGTCCAAGAAAGCCGAACGGGGCGGATTGATCTTTTCCAGGATGTCTCTAGCGCTACCCAAACACAAGGTGGAAATGCCTGCCGCTTCAGCCTGCCGTGCAACCAGTCCCACGGACTGATGGCAAATCGGTCAGGCCGGAACCAGGAGAAGTGCATCGATCTTTTCCTTTAGCACATTTTTTACGAGCGTCGGTGCCAGATTTTCACGAACCCGCCTTGACGAATAAATGCCGCCCATGAATGTAAATGCGTGATCGGCCAAGTCTCCAATTGCGCCTTCATCTGTTAAGCGGCGTAAGGTGTCCAATGGGAAAACTGAATTGATATCCTCACGCGCATGGGTCAGGTCATAACCGAAATGAGTGGCCCGAAGCTTCGTGACGTCCATGTCCATTGGTATAACACGGTAAGAAGTGTCGTCTTTGTAATGAAATGCCTTCTGGCCAGTGATGTAAATGCCACCGGAAGCGATTAGGCCCAATCTGCATGAGGACAAAGGCTTGGGAAGTGGATTCCAGGGCGGCAATTGTTTATGAACCACCCAATTGTAGGGGCGGTAGCCGAGGGTATTATAAGTGCCGGTCAAAAGGGGAATGTATTCGATGTGCATGGATTTCTGCATTCTTTTCTTCCTAACAAAAAACAGCTTTTGGTGTTTGGGCTATCCATGGTCTCCAATCCTCCATTCGTCGTGAGGGTAGAACCACTGTCGCCAAGCCCTTTGGGATCACGGGGGTACCGTCATAGTCCTGAATTCGAATATGCAAATCCACCAAATGCTCGTTGTCCTCTGTATATTTCTTGACCACTTCACCATTTAAAAGCGCAAGTGAATCTCTCCACAAAGAGTTCCTGATCTGAGTTTCCATCTTTTTCAGGAATCCATGATCCCCCATCCAATTCGTTACCAGGCGGGCCAGCCAGCAGTGCATCTGTGGTCCGCTGGCGTTGGCGCGAGGAAGGCCCCATGGCCGGGCCGCCTCATCGGTGAGGTGAACAAAACCAAAATCCGGGAGTCCGCTTTCCGGGTCAAGCAAATCTCTCCAATCTCCCTTGCTATAATCCATTTCGAAACGCCAATTCCCTCGCCTTGCCATGTGTGACGCGTATTCCATGGTCGAAAAGACATGGTGGGTGGGGGGCAATTGATCCCCAACCTCAACGTCTTCCCAAAACCGCGGGTTACTTCCCCGTACGGGTTCTTGTTTTGTGAGACGGTACCACTCTGCCACTTCATCTACGGAAAATGACCGCGGCTTCGGCGCTTTTTGCCCTTGCCTTACTTCCATTTCCTTGCGGGTGGGAATGACGGCCACAAAGCTCGTATTTATATTGGCAACGACTTCATCCAGCTGATTGACAAAGATCTTGTTGCCGCGAACCAGAAATTGAAGATGGGTGTTTTTCTTCGTGATATCTATAACTTCAGTGGGGATTGCGATAACCGAGAATTCCTCATTTTCCCTAATGATCCTAAACCACTCCCCCCGAATTCCCGCATCAAAACCGGTGACCAAGTATTCCATTTCGGTGAGTGCTTTCAATCCCACCTGTGTAAAGAGAGAAATACAATTTAAAAACATCGGGGGCGCTATGATATTCCCATATACGCTATTCCTGGCATGATCCCGACTGCGATAAAGCAAATTAAGGTCGCCAATTGAATCACAGTATGCCCTGATGGCATCCTCGCTTGCCACCCGCAACCACATCTTATCGTTTGGCTCTATTGCATCAACGGAAAGGTAACGGGGTTTACCTTTCTCCATCCGTTCTTCCATTTCAGACTTAATCTTATCTCTTTCATTTTTGTGTGCTTTGGCAGCCTTGATTCGTTTTTCGCTCATGAAGTCTTTCAATTTATCATCTCCCATGGATACGCTCATAAAGCCCCATCAACGCGCCATATTGGGAATAAACAGCGCGAGATCGGGAAATAAAATGAGAATAACAATACAGGCAATACAGGCGATTAGAAAATAGCTTGCGCTTTTGTAAATAGTGGAGAGCTCTATCTCAGGTACCAGCGCCTTAACGACAAATATGTTAACACCCACCGGAGGTGTAATGGCACCCATCGTTGTCACCATTGTCAGGATAATTGAATACCATATGGGATCAAATCCAAGTTTCATTCCCAATGGGAAAAAAATTGGGATTGTGAGAACGAGAAATCCCATGGAATCCATAAAACATCCACCAATCAGATAAATACTGAGCACGAAAGCCAAAATGAGATAGGGCGACATTTCAAGGGAAGCCGCAAAATCGGCAATCTGAAATGGAAGCCGGGTGATGGCCATAAACTTGCCGAAGATAATCGCCCCCGTGATAAGGACAAGCACCATCGCCGTTATTTTCACCGTATCCTTAACAGAGCTCATGATTGCCTTGAAAGCGATCCTCCTGCTTGGGATGATAAAAAGAAGAATCAGGAAGACGCCGGCGGCTCCCGCCTCTGTAGGCGTGAAGATGCCGGTGTACATCCCTCCAATAATGAGCAAAAAAATGGAAAGCGCTTCGAGCACTCCGGTGAGAGATCTTATCTTCTCCCCCAGGGGTGTTTTGGGTCCGGCCGGGCCCAAGGTGGGATGGATGCGGCAGAGAACGAAAATGGTCACCAGGAACAGAAGTCCCAAAAGTATGCCCGGAAGAAGGCCTGCCAAAAACAGCTTAATGATAGATTGTTCCGTCTGAAGACCGATAACAATGAGAACCACGCTGGGTGGAATGATTGTGCCCAAAGTACCACCCGTTACAATCGTGCCCGTGCTCAATCTCGTATCATAATTATATTTTGTCATTTGAGGCAATGCCACAGCTCCCATTGTTGCAGCCGTAGCCGTATTTGATCCGCAGATGGCCGCAAAAAGTTCGTCCGCGCCGATGGTCGCGATGGCCAACCCCCCGCGCCAATGGCCAACCCATTTGTAGGCGACCTTATAGAGCCTTTCGGCGAGGCCCGAATTAAAGGCAAGATATCCCAAAAAAATGAACAGCGGAACAACCGACAGACCATATTTTGAAAAGATGGTCCAATAGCTTGTGCCGACCATGGAAACCGCGGCCTTAAATGATATAGCGTACCAGAATCCGCAAAACCCTATTACACCCATTGCGAATCCGACGGGCATTCCTAAAAGGAGTAACGCTAAAAGCAATAGAATTATCGCAATTATACTTACAATTGTCAGGCTCACGATTAATCATCCTCTTCTTCAAGAAAATTTTTTAGAAATTCTGTGAGCAAAGCGAGAACAAGAACGGCAAAACCAAAGGCTACGGCATAGGTAAAGGGATAGTAGATGATTTGTAGGGTTTCGCTAACCTGTCCGGTTCTGAACAGAATTGTTGCATAGTTAACAATTTGATAGAAGACGATACCGAAAAAAATCATGCAGATGAGTGAATTAATAGCACCGATTATTCTTTGCGTTCTTTTTGAATACTTCAGAGTAAATAAATCAACCGCAGTATGTCCCTTTTCAAGGAGTGTATAACCGAGTGCAAATGCGGTTGTGACAGCTCCGAAATACCCCACCAACTCAACGCTTCCCTTGACAGGCACCCAAACAAAGCGAAAAAATATGTTGGCGCATGTTAAAAGAACCATTACTCCCAAAAAAAAACCAGCTATCCAGATGAGAAAAGTTGTCAAACGCTCGGTGAATCTCTGTAACACCTGCATTGAATGCGCTCCATCATACGGTTTAAATCAAAGACCGTTCATTTCATAAGCCCGATGATTGCGGATCTTGGATATTCTCCACAAATCCGCAGTCATCAGGACTTTCCTTTGTTAGACGGAAGGGATCAGGATGTTCACTCGTACTTTTTCGTGAAATTCTTTAAATCCTTTACGATTTCCTCGGATGGATAGCCCTTGGCCTTTGTATCTTTAATCCATTTATTGATGATTGGCTGAAGTGGTTCATTCCACTTGGCCTTCTGAGCATCTGTTAGTTCAATGAATTCCGCATTGTACGTTTTCTTTGACCAGGCAATGGCTTCTTGAGCGTGCTTATCAGCGTATTCACCTGTCCACAGGGCTTGATCTCTGCTCAAATCGTTCATGACCTTTTGCACGTCCTTGGGCAACGCGTTCCATTTGTCCATATTCATAATCACGGCAAACGGATAGATATTCGTGTTTGTCACAGTCGCATATCGACAGGTTTCAGCGAATTTCATATCTTTCATGACCTCGAGAGAGGTGAAAACGGCGGAAACGACGCCCTTTTGAAGGGCCTCGGGTACTTCAGGCATGGGCATACCGACACCGCTTGCTCCCCAGGCGGTCAGGATCGCGGCGCCCATAGCGCCTGAACCGCGCACCGATAGACCTTTGAGATCTTCAAGCGACCGTACGGGTTTTTTTGACATGAGACTAGACGGGGTGGTCGTAAAAACCGATAGAATTTTTACAGTGGAGAATGCCTTGGGCTTGTATTTTTCAACAAGATCCCATAATGCGGCACTCCCAACTTTGGCGCTGGGTATTTGCAGTGGGAGACCAATGGCATTGGTGATCACAAAACGTCCGGGTTGATAGGGCATACAAACACAGCCGATATCCGCAACGCCGGAAACAACCCCGTCGAACATCTCTTTAGCACCGAGCAACGTTCCACCGGGGAAGGTCTGAATGGCAACTTTTCCCTTTGTCCGCTTTTCAACCTCCTTTTTCCATCTTTCCATCTGAACGCAGGGGAAAGTGGGCGCGGGCGGAAAATTGGCGTAATTGAGTTGGACATCCGCGGCAAAGGGCGTTGTTACCCCCCCAATTGTTAGGATTGACAAGCAGAGCATTCCAGCGAGAAGCAAAGCTATCTTTTTTTTCATCTCTCTAATCTCCTTTTTGTTCTTGATTAATGAATATCAGCCTATGGCACGCCTTTTGATTCACCTCCTTTCACTCACCTTCATTCTGCATTTCAAAATGAAGCCGTATGACATATGATCAAACTTCAATAATCTAGCTCTGGTGCAGCAGGAGCTCCGTAAACCTGTAATATGTTTCCGGCATTTGGCCTTCGAATCTGAGCCATGACGGCGTCGGGTATCTCAAGCCCATTTTGTGGCTTTGCGCCAGGCCTTTCATGGTACTTTCGGCTTCGTTCAAGGGAATTGTGAAGGCCATTTCATGATCTTGCGTCAAAGCAAAATATCTATCGCCGGCCCCCGATAAAATGATTTGACACCTTTCGGTAAGCATTGTTTTTGCGACAAAAGCGGCACACGCACGACCTCCTTCCGCCTCACACGATACGGAACCTCCGGAAAAGAAAACCGCGCCTTGCACCAATCTGACGATTTGAGCCGGATTCCCGAAGAGCATGATAAAATGCGGCTCGAACTGGGCCTGCTCAATGGGCGCGACAAGAAGATGCGAATACCGGCCATATTCCAGCAGGCTCATTCCCCGAGCGCGCCGCGCGAATGTTTCTCGTGGGCCCAGGCCGGCCGCTTCCGCCAAACGTCCGTCAAGGTATGCCTCACCTGAGACAAACCCCAAAACTGCATGCCCATGGGGGCATATCTGGTCTTCTTTACCCATGGCCAATGTCCATCCGAAACGCCTGGCCATGGCAATTCCTTGGCATACAGGCACCGAAATCCCCAGATCTTTCTTGGGAAATTTGACCTGCTCAGGCAGTTCATTTTGGGAACGGCACATCCGGATTGCCAGTGGGGAACTTTGAGGCCGAATGTATTTGCCCAACGCGACATCTATTTGTTCAAGGCCAATCATGCGTGGCTTTCCTTTCGATTTGTTTTCGGGGAGACTGAGATCCTTTTGGCCATCAGTCTAAATGAAAAGCCAATTGCAGAACGGTTCCGCAAACCCTGGAATATGGCGTAAGATACAAGCAACCGGCGAAATTTCCGTTCAAGAAACAAGCTGACCCATCGCGTTTTTCAATCGCTTGAGTCCTTCGGCGATTTTGTCCTCTCCCTGTGCAAAAGAAAGCCGCAAGTAGCCTTCGCCCAGACTGCCGAAAACACTGCCAGGGATTGTTACGAGGTAGAAGTCGTCCAGGAGGCGCTTTGAGATTTCCAGTGCCTTCAACCCGGTGCGTTCGATATTTAAAAAAACATAGAACGCCCCTTCTGGTTCCACAAAAGAAACGGAAGGGATTTGGGATAACCCTTCCACCATCAGCCGTTTTCGCGTTGTCATTTGAGAAAGGATCTCTTCTGTAAAAACGGCCCCTTTTCTAACGGCTTCCGCCGAAGCGACTTGTGAAAAGGAATTTACCGCGGTCACGGTATACTGAAACACTTTAAAGAAAGGTTCATTGAACGCAAGGGGGCCCACAATATAGCCCATCCGCCAGCCCGTCATTGCATAAGACTTGGAAAAAGAGCATGTGACCAACGTTCTTTCCTTCATGCCCGGCAGCGTAACAATGCTCTCATGTTTGTTCGGCTCATACACAAGATGCTTATAGGCTTCGTCGGAGACGATCCACAAATCATTTTCAAGGGCGATTTCCGCAAGCGCTTTGAGCGTTCCCTCAGATATGATATTGCCGATGGGATTGGACGGTGAATTCAAAATGAGGATTTTGGTGCGATTTGTGATGCGGCTTCGAATATCATCGGGATCAGGTATAAATCCATTCTCTTTGGTCAAAGGATAGTCTACCGGAACACCGTGTGCCAATTTGATCTGCGGGAAATAAGCCGGGAACCCCGGGTTAGGGTATAACACTTCATCACCAGGGGATAAAAGGGCGAGTAGGGCAACGAAAATCGCATTGGTTCCACCTGGGGTTACAAAAACTTCCTGGGGCCCGAATTCTAAACCGTACTCTTTGGAACATGATTCCGCCAGTGCATCTCGAAGGGCAGGCTCTCCCACAGTCGGCATATAGAAAGTGATGCCGCGATCAAGGGCATCCTTGCATGCGTCAACCACAGGCGTAGGGGTTGCAAATTCCATTTCCCCGATTCCAAAGTTTATGTTCTCCGCCCGGCGCATGTTTTCCGATTGAAAAAGCTGTAGAAGCGCGGAATCATCCCAGGTCTTAAGCGCCACGTTTGTTTCTTTCATGATCAAATCCCCTTTCTAAAAACAAAATCTTCAAACTCTCCGTTCTTTTCCCTTCCAGTATCCTTCTCTGATGACCCTTTTCAAAATCTTTCCCGCCGAGCTGATGGGCATTTCTTTCACAAAGTCGACGGATCGCGGTTTTTTATAGCTTGCGAGATATTTCAGACAATGTTCGATGATCGCTTCTTCAGAAACATCATGATGCGGTTTTAATTGGACCACGGCCTTTACGGACTCTCCCCACTGCTCGTCAGGCACACCGATAACGACCGCATACTCTATTGCGGGATGTTCATATAAGACGTCTTCTATTTCTCGAGAGTAAATATTCAATGCGCCACTGATGATCATCTCAATCTTTCTGTCTACAATGTAAATAAACCCATCTTCGTCAACGGTTGCCAAATCACCCGAACACCACCAACCGTTCCGGAATGACGTGGCGTTTTTTTCCGGTGCTTTCCAATATTCCTTTATGACGCCGTCTCCCTTTATCCATATCTCACCAACCTCGCCGGGCTTCACATCTTCGCCATGGTCATTGACAACGCGTTGTTGGGACCATAGGCACTCGTATCCGGCGGAAGTCAACTTTTTGCGTGCTTTTTCGGATCCATCTAAAATGTGGTCTTTCCGATAGAGGTATCCGGAAAATCCGCTTGTCTCGGTTGCTCCGTAGCACTGCAGGAAGTCACACTTGAAGGCTTTCACCGCCTGCTCCAAAACGCTTGGCGATATGGGGGCGGAACCATAGCTTATTTTCTTGAGACTGGTTAGGTCATACTGTTCTCTTTGGGGATGATTAAGAAGGGCGGAAATGATTGTGGGAACCATTGTGGTTGCCGTGATTTTTTCCTTCTGAATCGTTTCAAAAACTCTGATTGGATCAAATTCCTTTACGACCACATTGGGCAATCCACAATAGGAGAATGTATTTGAAGTGAGGCAACCGCCTGCCAAGCAGAGAGGAATAATGTTCATATTAATATCCCAGCGATTAATCCCGGCGGAAATGATTAAATCAGGATAATTCGCAAGGCTGGATTTGTGGGTCCACACGGCGGCCTTCGGTTTTCCGGTGGTTCCGCTGGTATACATGAAGAGGCGTGCATCATTTTCATCAACTTGCGTTTTTGGTTCTTCAGCTGAGCTTTCTAGAAGAAGTGTTTCAAAATCCAAATCAAAGTCATGATCGCCGTCTAGCCCTACAATGAGTTTCACCGTACCAAGGCTAGAGGTTATTTCTTTGATTTTATTCTGAAACTCTTCAGCAACGATGAGTATTGTAGCACCTGCGTCGTTCATGATATAGAGCAATTCTTGGGGCGAAAGACGGTAGTTGGGCGTAACCCCCACAAGCCCCCCTTTTGCATGACCAAACCAAAAATCGAAAAACTGACCGCAGTTTTTCGAGAGAAATGCGACCTTGTCTCCCTTTTTAAGGCCCAATTCCGAAAAACAATTGGATAGACGGTTTGCCCGTTCATTTAATTGAAACCAGGTTATCGCCTTATCATTGAACCGAACGGCAGTCTGGTTGGGTTTTAACCGGCTGTATTTACGAACGATATCGCCAAAAACCATTTTCATCGCCTCCATGAATCAGGAGAATTGTTGATATTCGATTTTTTCGTACTAAACTCCTTTAAGCGGTCCCATACATGATCCTCCTCAGAAAACCAATCCGCACGACCTACCGAGGGGTTTTGCACGAAAACACGGGAAGCGGACTCTCTTCAATCATTCGGTCAATCTGTTCCATGGTACGCTCATCCAATTGAGAAAACCTTTTCTGCGGTTTTAGGTACTCTCTCACATGTCTTCTTCCTTTGATTTCCCGGGTGATGCGAAGCTCGCCATTTTCAACCTCATAAAGGGGCCAAATCCCTGTTTCTACCGCCAATCGGCCCATCTCCATTGTCAGTTCCGTAGGAAAACGCCAGCCGATGGGGCAAGGCCCCAGGAGGTGAATGAATTTAAATCCAGGCCCAATGTCACGGGCCTTCTTGAGTTTGGCCGTGAAATCCTTTACGAATCCAATACTTGCGGTTGCCACATAGGGGATCCCGTGGGCGGCCATGATCATCGCCAGGTTCTTCTTAAATCCGGATTTTCCAGAAAGGGTGGTGGTGGTCCAGGAGTAACGGGGAGTGAGGGATGAACGCTGGATTCCCGTGTTCATATAGGCTTCATTGTCAAAACAGATGTAGATGCCGTCGTCGTTACGTTCCGCAGCCCCTGAAAGTGAGGCCATCCCGATATCCGCAGTACCGCCATCGCCCGCAACAGCAAACGCCGTGATCTTTTCATCACTGGGCCTTTTGCCCTTTATTCGAAGGATTTCCAAAGCTGCGCTGATGCCGGACATGGCCGCCGCCGGACCGGGCATGCCCACGTGAATGGTGGGGATATTGAGAGGACTGGGATGAAGGACGGCGGACATGCCGCTGCACGTGGATCCGATGGATCCGATGGCATTTGGACCCGTCACTTCAACGATTTTCCGCCAGATCAATCCCAGTGGACATCCGGGACACCACAGATTTCCCTTGGCAAATAGGGGTTCTTTTTTACTCGTGCTCATAAGCCTCTCACTCCTATCCATGAAACGGGATCAATCTCCCTTTGTTCCTTAAAATTTCCATGTGTATTCTGGATCAGTTCTTTTAAAAGGTCAGGTTCCACATCCCTCCCACCCAATCCCAGAATATAGTTGATGATTTTTTCCGGTTTTTTCTGATTGGCCAATGCCGCGGCCGTTTCACCATACAGAATGCCCGTGGATCCCAGGGAAACATTTCGATCCAACACAATGCACAAATCCGCGTTTTGGGTCAGTGATGCAAGAAGCTCTCTTGGAAAAGGTCTGAAAAGGGTAAGGCGGACAAGGCCGGCCCTGACCCCTTCATCCCTGAGTGCCCTGACGGCCATTTTTGCGGGTCCCGACAAGGCGCCCATCACAACCAGCAGAACTTGGGCATCTTCCGCCAAAAATGTTTCAGCCGTGCCGGTCCCTCGACCCCACAGGCTTTTGAATTCCGCGTTTACTTCCTCTACGACCGAAAGCGCGTTATCCATGGCAACCTTTTGCTGGTACCGGTATTCAGTGTAATAGAGTTCATTGACGAGAATACCCAAATGCATGGGGTTGGATGGATCGAGAACCACATGTTTGGGATCGTATTCGGGTAAGAATGCGTCCACATCTTCCTGGTAAGGGATTTCCACGGGCTCTGTAAAGTGCGAGATGACAAAGCCTTCAAAACATACGGCCGCAGGCAATAAAACCCTTGGGTCCTCTGCGACTCTATAGGCTTGAATGATGAAATCGAGAACTTCCTGGGCATCACCCGCATAATACTGCAGCCATCCCGCATCCCGGCTACCCAATGAGTCTCCCTGGTCCGGAAGAATGGATATGGGCATGGCCAGCCCGCGATTGACGATTGTAATAACCACTGGAAGCCGAAGGCCTGAGGCCACAAAGAGATTTTCATACATATAGGCCATCCCTTGGGAGGAAGACGCCGTAAAGGTTCTGGCCCCCACGCCCTGTGCGCTGATGGCGCTAACCATTGCACTGTGCTCCGATTCTACAGGCACAAAACTTGCCACAAGTTCTTCTTGATCTATGAATTCGACGAGCTTTTCAACGGTTGATGTCTGCGGGGTAATCGGATAGATCGGTATGACTTCGGGCCTCGCCAGTTTGGCTCCGTAGGCGGCCGCATAATTACCCGTTATCATTTTTCTTTTTGATTTCAACGCCATCCTGATTCCTCCTTGACAAAGTGGATTGCACCGCGGGGGCATTCATGGGCGCAGATACCGCATCCTTTACAATAGGCATAGTCAAATTTAACCCGCTTCTCACCCTGTTCAGGTCGGACGGCCTGATCCGGGCAATAGGCAACACATTCCCCACAGAGTGTGCATCTGCCACACTCAAAACATCTTTTTGCTTCTTTGACGGCATCAGAAATTTCTTTGTCGACACTGCGGGGTTGCGGCTTGAAGGATTTCAAATTAATCTCTTCCAGTAGCGCCAGTTCAGGGGCTGCAGGTTTCCCGCCGGCCAAAACGGCCAAATAACGTTCAAAAGAAGGAGACCCGTGGGGGCCCAACAAGAGCGCCGCATTCCCGGTTTTAGGGTCTTTTTTCCTTAGACGCAGGTCCCCGGCGATAGCTGTCTCTTTTCCTCTTCCGATGGACTCCGCAACCGTATGCTCATGCGCCAGCAAAAGGAATGGATCTGGGGGAGTGGCGATGGGTTGTTCATTGAGGCCCCAAATGACCATATCAAATTTCATTAGATTCTCAGGGGCCGAATCCCTTTCGATCTTTACTGCTGAATCAGTTTCAACGACCCTATCGATCTCCCTTTTCCATGGGTCCTCATTGGGCAATCCATGTGCCGTTACAAGACTTTCATAAACCGCTCTCAGCCCATCTTTGCCCGCGAAGAAAGACACCGAATGCCCAAGCCTTGTGAGAAAATAGACGCATGCCAATTCTTCCAACCGGCTCCCCACCACTGCCACGTTTTTAGGGGCGGTTGCGGAGATCGCGTTTTTCATGGGCGAATATCCATGGGACGATAGAAAAAGCTCCAGATGTTGAATTGCCAAGGCTTCGTCACAGTGGGCCCTTAAACATTCGTTTTCGCACGGATGGTCGCAGACACTTCCGCAAATGCGCGGAAAGGGGTTCTCCATCACATAACACTGATAAGCCTCGGCATACTTCTTCTTTTTCACTAAAGATATGAAGCCCCTGACATCTACTCCCGCGGGACACGCGGACTGGCACGGGGGAATCGCTTCTCTAAGCTTTGGACGATAGAACCGCCAGGTGCCGGTCGGCACTGTGGCGGCGCCGGTCCCGGTGATGGTCGCACCAATGGGAAGGTTTTGGTAAGAATACAATGCTTTCATATCCGGTCCGATGATTTTTTGGCTCATGAAGGTTCCCCCCTTAGATGCTCAAATGCCATAGAAGCCGACTTGTGATTCTTCTTTGCCAATTTGGACCCGAAAAAAGCACCGAGTGCTTTTTCGATGCTCAGAAGGTCGATAAGGCCGGATGCCGCGGCAAAAGCGCCTACCATGGCGATGCTTGTAATGGGTATGGGCGTCTCTCCGAAGACCTTTTCCGATATATCCGTTGCATCCACGGCATAGATTTTCACATCGCTCCGTTCAACGCTTTCCTTGAATTCACCGAGTTCTTCCACGGATAGGTGGGAGTTTAGTATCGCTGCCGCTGACGGCTTGAGGCTTGAGAAGAGAATTTCCGGAGAAACCGACATGATGTCGGTAACGATGGCGAAATCCGCCGATCTAATACTCCCCCTGTATTCGATGGACTCTTTGGCGATCCGGGCAAATGCATTCACCGGCGCGCCTCTTCTCTCAATTCCGAATTTGGGAAATGCCTGTGCCTGAAACCCCTTCAAAAAGGCGGCTTCCGCCAACACCTGGGCAGCCGTGACCGCACCCTGGCCTCCACGGCCGAAAAAGACAATTTCATACATGAATCTTCTCCTAGGATCGTACAACGGTCATTTGCAAGATGTTCAGGCTTTTACCGGGCCCATATCCGCATGACCTGAATTTCCGTAAAAGGCCCTGCCGGGTCCGCCCATTGGCCCGTAGCCCGTGGGCTGTGGTAATTTATACTTATCCCAGATTTCGAACCAGACCTTGTCAATTTCAATAAAAAACTCGAGGGGTATGATTGGATTGTCCCGCAAAACCGACTCGCGTTCAATGCACCAACTGTCCAGGTGAGGAATGACGCCATGGGACATCAAAAATTCATAACACTTCCGATTGGAATTAATGGCCTCTGCCACGGTTTTAAAACCATTGGGTTGGGCCATCTCGACGCCGGCAACCATATTGGGGCTGACATTTCCTTCTCCCATGACATCGACGGAGTCCAGAACTCTTTTTATCCAAGTCTCTCTGCCGATAGTTCTCGACTTTCCGGGGCAAAGCCATTTGAAAAGTTCAGGATCCCAGACCTCAATATTGGCGTTGTGGACGGTAACACCGGCATCTTTCAGGATCTTTACTTCCTCTTTGGGTTGCGCCTGAGTGATTAGGACGATAGGGGTTTGTCTTCCGATACGATCTCTGATTCTGGTCACATAGTCCAATGTGAAGTCGAGATCATTTTTGCCTTTTAGCGGATTTAGTATGGACCCTCCTGTCATATAAAAAGCCCGAATGGGGAGGTCCGGGTCCTCTGTATTGACCATTACTTCAACCACTTCCGCAACGCGATCCGGATTGAGCACGGCGCCGATATCACCCAGCCGGTCCTTGTACTTGCTGATCTGTTTCACGTTCATGTTGATATCGCAAAAGAGGCACTGTTCTTTCTTTAAGAAATACTGGCAGATGCGATTGGGAACGGAAAAAGCCACATGATCCTGAACCAGGGATACCAGGGATTCATAGCGGGTGCCGTCATCAAAAGTTCTCCCATAGTATGGCGGTTTCTTGGGAAGGTCTATCTCTGCAATCGCTTTATCTTCGAGTAAGAGCTGAAGAGCCCCGTCAACGAGATCTACCAAATATGGGGAATCCGTGTTGTGGTACACATGAACGACCGTGTCCAAAAGATCGTACGGCCCCTTGCGGACGCGAAGGTCTTCCGGTATTGTAAAGGGATCGTTTTCTCGCAGTTCGGAACGAAGGGTTTTATCATAGGTAAACAAAAAATAAGTCTTATATCTGAAATCATCGCCGGACAAAGCCGCTTGAGTGAAGTTCATGCCTTGGCGCAAAAGATCTTCCTTTACGATGACTTCTTTGGGAACATCCGGGTATTTGGTGAAATAGCTTTCCAGCCACTCTATGTATGAAACTTGGTTGTCCAATTGAACGCCTCCTTTTGTGTGCATTTTCATTTTGAGTTTTTTGTGTGGATCTCGTCCCATGAATCGGTTCATCTCATATCCTCAAACTCTTTCATTGGCTTCGAGGCTCAAAATCCGGATATATGTTGGACAGACGATTCTTCAGCTGCTTGAGAGCCTCTTCCCCCAAGACAGATCGGATAGGAATGATATTGATCCCCTCGGGCATCACCTTTTTAACCGCTTCAAGATGCGTGAGCGGCACCATGACATTTCCGTATGGCTGAACTTTGCTAACCAGATCCTTCGAATCCTTGTGTTTGACCGATACCAGGTCGATCTGAAATCCCATGGCTTTAATAGAGTGCCCGAGTCGCTTGGCCGTCACCGGATTGAGAAAAGGGACGGCGATTTTGCCCTCTTTAAGTTTTGCCAAAGACGTCATCACATCGTAGGAAAGATGAAGATCCACGGGGAAAATCACTTTTTCAGAACCCGTTATCTCTCGAACTTCATCAAAATGGGCATGTGTCGTAATAACAAAATCCGATAATTCAACCGCTTTGATAACTTCCTTCATGTTCGTCTTGTCGTCCGGGAAAATGACTGCTCGAACATCTGTGCCGATTTCTCGTTGAATTTTTTCTGCAATATCTTTGCTCCAAGCAGCATGGCACTCCACAAATACACCCCTTGGTGCGGTATGGTCGGCTTCATGCCACAACACCTTTTCAAGAAGGGAATTGAATTCGCTTAACGAAAGACCAGCGGTGAGGGCGTGGGCTCTGATATTTAGTAGCTTCTCGTGGATCTTTTCAATCAGACCTTCTCTGTCTTTTAAGTCCACTTTAAAATTGACGAAACTGCCTATCCCTCTTCTGCTCACGATGTACCCTTCATGCTCCAGAATTCTATACCCGTGATTAATGGTATTGATGTTTACCCCGACCTGTTTTGCCAAAGCTTGCCGGCCGGGCAACGCATCGCCGTTTCCCAGCCTTCCCGAATGAATCATTCCTTTAAAATGGTCGGCGATTTGGACATAGATGGGAATCTTGCTTTCGTGTGAGATTGAAATCGGAATCATGACGAAGCCCTTTCATGAAATGCATGTTGGTTCAATTCCTCATTGGCATCTGAAAATGCTACATAACTAGCCAACTAGTTAACTAGTTATTCTAGATTCCTATTCATGTCAACAGCTTTTTCAAGAATCCCCAAACTTTAATTCCAATGCCGACAAGCAGTCCGTGCAATGTCGCAATGCTTTCCTTTTAAACGATCTCATTAGGCATAATCCAACTCATTTCCTCATGCTTTTGATTGCATTTTTTACACCTGCATAAGGTGTTTCAGGGCTGCTACTTTCATTCAAACAGCGTTTAACCTTCGGCTGCTTTTTCACCTACGCCAGGAAAATTGCCTAAAAGGAAATTCTATAATACACAACATTGCATAATATGCAAGGAAAATTTTAAACTAAATTCTCTGGCGATTCAGATGAAAAAGTCATAAGCCAGTATAAATCAACAATTCCAATTATTTAAATATTGCTTATGAGCTTTATCGAAAAAAACGCTTGACTTATGTATTGCCTGAGAGTAAATTTTCATTCAGACGCTATTGACAATCATGTAAGGACGAACGCGCCTTTCGAACGAAAAACTGATAAAGGACCTCACCCATGGAACTGGAAAATCTACTGAAACCTTTCGTGTTTGTTCATGATGATCCTTATCATTGGATGGAGCGATTGAAAATTTACGGGGATTCGAAAGCGATTGGATTTCTGTTTCCGGACGTGCCCGAGGAACTGATTCATGCCTTCGGGGTGCTGCCTGTTTCAATTTCGGGAACGGGGTCGGAAATCAAACAAGCTCACGGCTATCTGCCGTCCTTTATATGTGCATTTAACGTAGGTGCTTTTGAGTCATCACTGGAAGGAAATTTGGAGGCTATGGATGGCTTGGTCATCCCCTATGCCTGCGACTCTATGCGTGCATTTTCACATGTATGGGAAGCCACGTTTCCACATTTTTTCACGCATACGCTTTGGCTGCCCAAAAAAAAGAACGGCACAGATCCGAAGGTCTTTTTCAGACAAGAGTTAATCAGGATGAAAGACGCCTTAACCGCTTTTACCGGTAAGGAGGTATCGGATCAACATATCCGCGAGAGCATCAAGATTTACAACCGTAACAGAAACCTGCTGAGAACTCTGAATCAGTATCGATCAGAAGTTACCTCTTCTTTTTCAAACGCCGATTTCATGACAGTCGTAAGAACATCCACGGCCATGCCCAAAAGAGAGCACAGCAAGCGCGTTCAAGAATTACTTGACGCCCTAAAAAAAGCCGGCGTCGAAACTGGATCTCACAACAAAGAAAGTCCACGAATATTCTTGTTCGGAACAGTTTGCGAACATCGTGAAATCTACCGATGCATTGAAAGAGCCGAATTGGCGGTCGTCGACGACAATTTGTACAACGGAACACGCTATTTTGACGATGATGTTGAGGAATCCGGCGATCCTATTGATAGCCTCGTGGATCGACATTTCCGCGGGGATCCCATGAGTTGTTATCATTATGCAAAAGAGGATTGGCGTCGGTACATAAAAGAAAAAATTGTCCAAAACCATATCGAAGGGGTCGTTTTTCTGATCCCCAAGTATTGTGAAGTGCTACAGTTCGACTACCCCATGGTTAAAGCGGTTCTGGAAGAAAATGACATTCCCGTTATCCTAATTGAGACGGATTACACTTCCGGTTCCATGGCCCGCATTGAAACAAGGATTGAGGCTTTTGCAGAAATGCTCAGAGGGCAAAAAAGTGAAATCATCTGATACCGCCATTCAAACACTCAAGCTTCTTCGCAGCATCAATGATACCTATTATGAGGAAGCCAGAAACGCAGGGGAACAGGGCAAACGGGTTGGCTATGTAAATGTGTTTGCCCCTACTGAACTGTTCTATGCAATGGATATTATCCCGATTTACCCGGAGAATCATGCTGTTTTCCTTCAGGCAAGGAAGATGACCTCCGAAATAACCTCAGAGCCGGAAAGCCTGGGCTATATACCGGGTCTATGCAGCTATGCACTTTGCGACCTAGGATCCGCACTCACGGGAAAAAGCCCTGTGGGAGGACTCCCCAAACCTGATTTCTTTCTCACCACAAATGCTCAGTGCGGGACACTCACCAAATGGTTCGAACGGATGAGCGAATTCTTCGGAGTTCCCCTTTATTTAATAGATGTTCCCTTTACGGGGGGTAAATCTCCCAACGATCACTGCAAGGGATATATACGGTCCCAATTGCAGGACCTCGTTGGCTTTCTTGAGGAAATCTCCGGAAAGCCTCTGGAAAAAGACCGACTTCACCAGGTCATTGATATGTCAAATGAAACTATCGCTCTTTGGGCAGACATTCTAAATGCCGCAGCAGCGATTCCCGCACCTATTTCAGTGTTTGATCAGTTTTTCAGTATGGCGCCAATTGTTTCTCAACGTGGATCAGGCGTGGCCCTCGAGTTTTACAGAAAACTAAAATCGGAGGTTCTTAAGCGGGTTGAAAAGGGGATTGGCACAATACCCCATGAAAAACACCGACTCTACTGGGATAGCCTGCCCCTATGGCATGATCTAAAATGGATTTCGGATCTTCTGGCCTCATTCAATGCTTGTCTGGTCTCGACCATCTATACACTCCCTTGGGCCGAATTTCAACTGGACCCCGAAAATCCCTTTGCCAGTTGGACAGAAGAATACCTCCACTACTTTGATTGGCATCTCAAACGCAGAGTTGACCTGATTGTTCGCCAGGTGGAACGATACCGCTTAAATGGATTCATTCTTCACAACGACCGCAGCTGCAAAATGTTCTCCACGGCGATACCTCAGATAAGGCGTTTTGTACAGGAGAGAACCGGGGTTCCCGGTTATATTTTGGAAGGAGACCACGGAGATCCTAGATTCTACTCAAAAGATCAAATTGAGAAGGGTTTGGCCAGCTATTTTGAACTACTGGAAACGAAATAAAAAACTCCCCGAAAGGAGCATGGAAAACAATGAAAGAAGAAAATTTGACGGTTCTCATAGGCGGTATTGGGTTCATGGTTCAAGAATATGCGGACGTCCTTGGGAAGAGATTTCCCAAACTCAACATTTTATCTTATCCTGTCTTGGCGGAATCCGATTCGAGCCAAATTCCTGAGGGGATTGAAAAGGTGGATATCATCGCTTCCTTTAATGCCTTTCCCCACGCCATCCCAAAAATAGAAAACCTCAAATGGTTTCATATTCTGATGACCGGTTATGAACACATCCTCGCAACAAATCTGATTCCCAAGGATGTGCTATTGACCACATCTGCCGGTTCCGTTTCCATTCCGGTTGCAGAGACCGTAATGGGATATCTCCTGTTTTTCGTCAAAAAGCAGAGAGTATCCATGGAAAACCAGAAGATCCACAAGATGGACCGCATGTTGGGTCAGATGAGGGAGCTTCACGACCGCAACCTGTGTATTCTGGGGTTGGGTCACCTTGGAAAGGAGATTGCCAGAAAAGCAAAGCTGGGATTCGACATGAAGATTCTTGGCGTCGACAAATACGTTTCTCAATTCGAATACGCCGATGAAATCTATCCACCCGAACAATTGGATACGGTGCTGGAAATGTCTGACTTTGTTGTGATCGCATTGCCCCATACCTCTGAAACAAATAACTTAATTGGCGAATCGGAACTGAGAAAGATGAAGCCGACGGCATACCTGGTCAATATCGCCCGAGGGGAGATACTCGACAAAGAAGCTTTTACACGGGCTCTCAAGGAAAAGCGCATCGCTGGTGCCGCAATTGATGTGTTCTGGGGAGACCCCACAAAGGAAGCTGTTCTGGACGAAGCCGATCCCTTGTGGGATATGCCGAATCTGTTCATCACCGCCCACAACGCCACGGGAACCGATCGTTATATCGATCGGACAGCCGCATTGTTCGGTGATAATCTGGAGCGATTTATGGCGGGGAAAATGCTTCTCAATCTTATCGTTAAACGTTGAATCGGGATTGTTCTGAATCATATGTTTCAAATAAGAGACTGAAAAACAAAATTTGGATCAGAACGGAAAAAAGGCCGTTCATACTTGGCATGATGGCAATAAAGGCAGGCGAATAATGACAACTGATATCCATACACTTGGAGAGCTGATTGATCGCGCGGCAGAAAAATGGCCTGAAAACGAAGCGATCGTTTCCAATGGCGAAAGAATTACCTATAAATCGCTCAGAGACCGGACAAACCGGTTGGCTGATGCTTTGCTGCGCTTCGGCATCAAAACGGGCGATAAGGTGGCAGTTCTTTTCACCAATCTTCCGGAGTGGTTCTACTCGGAATTTGCGATTGATAAGATCGGCGGCATCGTGGTTCCCATCAACACGCGCTACGCTCTCGATGAATTTCGCTATATCCTTGAGCACTCTGATGCCACAACCCTCCTCATGATGGACCAATCCCAGGGACACCATTATATCCAAATGCTTGAGGAACTCTGTCCCATGCTGTCAAGCAGCAGGGCAGGG
Organism: Thermodesulfobacteriota bacterium; assembly: GCA_028278625.1. The sequence continues at coordinate 14,855 of JANQDY010000060.1, read as the reverse complement.
GACTTGGACAGCCCTCGGCTCCCGTTCCTTAAAAACGTGATTGTCAGCGGTCAAAAGCCCTATGAAGGAACCATTGATTTCGACACGCTAATAAGGGTTGGTGAAAACGAGGATTATTGGGATTTGCGTAAAGCGCAGCAGGAAATCACCGGAGAGCACATCGCCCATCTTCCCTATACATCCGGCACGACCGGAAAGCCCAAAGGGGTGATGACAACCCATTTTCAATATATCCGTTTCAACTTGGGTTTTATCAATGGCATCGGCGGATTTACGGAGCATGACCGGCTGCTTGTGGCAGCGCCATTCAGTCACAACTTCGGAAATTCCCAGGGAATTCTGACCCCGGCTTTTTGCGGGGCCACCTCGGTTCTCATCGAAAGCTTCGATGCAAAAAGATGTCTGGAAATTATTGAAAAAGAAAGATGCACTTTCTTTGCCGGCAGTCCCACAATGTATATCCGGATGCTCAGAGACGAAGGCTTTTCCAACTGCGACCTCTCTTCCCTTCGTGCCGGGCTCATCGCCGCGGCACCTGCACCGGTTCCATTGATCAACGAAATCAAAAGAAAAATGGGCATCAGAATCCTGGTAAACGGTTTTGGAATGACGGAAAACAGCGTTGGAACTTCAATGACGCGGCCGGATGATTCCGCTGAGGTCCTCTCTGAAACGGTGGGCAAGCCTTTATGGCCGGACTACGAAGTCAAGGTTGTGGATATAGGGACGGGAGAGACGCTCCCATCCGGAAAAGAAGGTGAGCTGTGTACCCGGGGGCCTCTGATCATGAAGGGATATTATAAAATGGAGGAGGAAACAGCGAAACTCATAGACCATGATGGCTGGTTCCACACGGGCGATCTTGTCGTTATTGATTCCTCAGAGAATATTCGCATAACCGGCAGGCTTAAAGATATTTACATGCCCGGCGGTCTCAATGTCTCGCCGGAAGAGGTTGAAGAAGTGCTTTTCACTCACCCAAAAATCAAACAAGTCTCCGTACTGGGTGTCCCTGATGACGATCTGGGTGAAGTGGGCGCGGCCTTTGTGGAACTTAAGCCCGGAGAAAATACATCAAATCAAGACATCGTCGAATTCTGCAAAAGCCGATTGGCAAAATTTAAAATCCCCAAACACATTTTTTTTACAAAAGAGTTTCCCATGACGACTTCCGGAAAGATACAACGGTTTGCTCTCCGGGAACGCGCCGTCAAACGACTCAAATTGAAAGCATAATCCCATTCCCAAAGACAACGTGGAGGTAATGCCGTGAAAGAAATCATGCTCGGTAATCATGCGATTGCGAGAGGCGCTTACGAGGCGGGGGTTAATGTAGCCGTTGGCTACCCCGGAACCCCAAGCACTGAAATCCTGCAATTTGTGAGGCGTTATGATGACGTCTACTGCGAATGGTCGGTGAACGAAAAGGTCGCGATGGATGTTGCCATTGGCAGTTCGCTGGGGGGGGCGAGAACAATAGTGGTGATGAAACACGCCGGACTAAATGTTGCTACCGATCCCTTCTATCCCATCTCCTTTATGGGAGTCAATGGCGGTCTCGTCCTCATCTGCTCCGACGATGTGGGAGCGACAAGCTCTCCCACGGAGCAGGATACCCGGATTTACGCAAAACTCTTTCACATTCCCATGCTGGAACCCAGCGACAGTCAGGAAGCCAAAGATTTTGTCGGTCTGTCGCTTGAAATCAGCGAAGAGTTTGATGCGCCTGTATTTTTGCGGACCACCAATGGCGTCTCCCATTCCAATGGAATCGTTGAGTTCTCCCACCGTGTGGAAAAACGCAAAGAGCCTTTTGAAAAAGGCTCGCCCAAATTTCGACCCCAAGGCGGCGTACATCCCACCGTAATGCACCAGAACGCCCATGACCGACTTGCGCGGCTCGAAGCGTTTGCCAACGAGTCACCCCTTAACCGCGTTGAGTGGGGCGACAAAAGCGTGGGAATCATCACCAGCGGCACCCCCTATCAGTACCTCAAAGAAATGCTTCCCGAGGCATCTTTCCTGAAGTTGGGACTGACCTATCCTCTGCCGGAAGATCTCATTCGAAACTTCGCTGAGGAGGTGGACGATCTTTATGTATTTGAGGAGCTTGAACCCTTTCTCGAGGAACAGATCAGAGCTTTCGGCATACCTGTTAAGGGACAGGCATTCAGGCCTGCTGTGGGTCCTCTTTCGCTGGAAACCCTCAGCGAAACGTTGACAGACCTTCTGACAAAATACGGAAAGAAAGTTCACGAGCGTCCAGATCCGCTTCCTCGCCTGATCATGCGATTCCCGACCCTGTGCGCAGGGTGTCCTCATCTTGCCATCTACTATTCGATTCGGCATGTTCAGAAGAAACTGAAGGAGAAGGAAATCGTCACATTGGGTGACATCGGTTGCTATTCTTTGGGCATCGCCGCTCCCCATAATATGCTCTCCTGCGCTTTTGCAATGGGATCTGGCGTCAGTGCCGCCCATGGGCTCAGCCATGCTCTTCAGGATTCCTCCGGCAAGGCCGTCTTTGCGTACATCGGAGACGGAACCTTTTTGCATGCGGGAATGCCGGCACTCCTAAATTCAGTTTACAACAAAAGCAACATGACCTTGGTGCTTGCCGACAATCGAACCACTGCCATGACGGGAGGCCAAGAGCACGCTGGAACCGGCGTGACCCTGCATGGAGACAGACATCCTCCGGTAAATATCCCTGATATCGTGAGAACTCTCGGCGCTGAAGACGTTTATGAAGTGGATTCTTATGATCTCAAGGAAACATCCCAGGCCGTCAGAAACGCCATTGATTATGAAGGGGTATCCGTCATAATTGCCACCGGCTCCTGCCGAATGTTTCCTGAAAAAATCAAGCTGCCCGTCTACAAGGTTGATTCCGATCTTTGCACAGGGTGTGAAATGTGCCTGGGCATCTATTGCCCCGGGATCATCTTGTCCGGCGAGAAGACAAAAAAAGGAAAACCTAAAACCGCAATTGATCCCTTCGTATGCGCGGGATGCTCTTTCTGCGCTCAGATTTGTCCCACAGACGCCATTATATGCGAAGAAGGAGGGCAAAATGGATAGAACAAAAAACATCCTGATCGTGGGTGTGGGCGGTCAAGGCGTTATACTGGCGAGCAATGCTCTTTCCCTAGTGGCCATGAACCGAGGCTTTGACGTGAAAAAAAATGAAGCGCACGGGCAATCCCAACGGGGTGGTACGGTTCCAAGTCATATCCGTTACGGAACAAAAGTCTATGTTCCGATTATTGCCCGTGGCGAAGCCGACATGGTTCTGGCGTTTGAAGAACTGGAAGGTCTCCGTTTTGCCCATTTTCTGAGGCCTGAAGGGAAAATGATTCTCAGCCTGCAGCGCATCTATCCGCCCCGGGTGAGTTCGGGCATGGATACCTACCCGGAAAACATTCCGGAGACCCTTCGACAGAACGAAATCGACACCTTCCCGGTGGATGCCCTTGACATTGCCAACAAGCTTGGAAATCCCCTGGTGGTCAGTACGGTTCTGTTGGGTGCATTGAGTAACTTCCTGGAATTCACAACGGATGAATGGAAAAGCGTTATCGAAAAACTTGTCCCGGAAAAACACCGGGATGTCAATTTGAAAGCCTTCGAGGCTGGAAAGGCTGTTTGAGGTTTATTGAAAAAATGGAAACGAAAGATTTCAGGGAATTCGGTGTGGTGGGCGGAGGCCTGATGGGGGCGGGTATTGCTTTTACAATACTGAATTCGGGGTTCAATGTCTTTTTGAAAGAAATTGATGAGAACCTCGCAGAACGTTCAGCCTGGAAAGTGCAAAAATTATTTGACAAAATGACGATGAATGGGCATTTGGCGGAAGCTGAAGCACAAAATCGCTTGAGGCGCTTTCACGTCGGGATCGGCTATGACCCGCTCTCAAATGCCGATTTTGTGATTGAAGCGGTACCCGAAAACCTTGAAGTGAAGCAAGAGGTTTTCGAAACCCTCGATCACCTCTGCCCTCCAGACACAATTTTCGCTTCCAATACTTCTTCCCTTTCCATTTCGCAGCTGGCAAGCTTCACCCAGCGTGCTTCCAGGGTCATCGGAATGCACTGGTTTAATCCTCCCCATATTATGAAGCTCATAGAGATCGTTCCCGGAATTGAAACGAGTGGGGAAACAAAGGATTTACTTCTGAATATTTGTGGGGTTTTGGGAAAAACACCGGTCACCGTAAAGGAATGCGCAGGTTTCTTGGTGAATCGCATGCTCGGCAGCTACGTTAATGAAGCCCTTGAACTGCATCAGGAGGGCCACGCTCCTGAGAGCATCGATGCTTCGGCCAGGGATCTGGGAATGCCCATGGGGCCCATTGAACTGGGTGACATGGTGGGATGGGATACCATCTACCATGCCAATTCCACCCTGTATGACGAATATGGCAGCCGATTTCGCTTGCCAGAGCTTCTTGAGGAATTGTTCGTAAACAAACGATATGGCGCTAAATCCGGCAAAGGCATCTACGTTTTCGAAAGGGGAAGACCCGTCAAAAAACCGGAAGAAGACATTCCACCCGAAAAAAAGGTTTCATCCAGGCTGGTGGCAGCCCTGATCAACGAAGGCATCCGATGCCTCGACGAGGGTGTGGCCCTCGAGGAAGACATCGACCGGGCCATGGTTCTCGGTGCGGGATTGCCGATTGGGCCGCTTCGATGGGCGGACAAGCTGGGACTCGACGAATTGCTGGATCAAATGCTCAAATATCATGAGACGCTTGGGGACCGTTATCTGCCGGCCCCTTTATTAAAAAGAAAGGTAGCGGCCGGACACCTTGGCAAGAAGAATTCCGTGGGTTTCTATGATTACTAGCCCGCCCCCTTCTCGGTTTAGCCAAAAGATCGGTTTTTGAATTTGCGCTTAGATTTTAAATTCCGTGAAAATGATTGTGTTCGGCAATGGTGAAAACAGCGGACCATCCAACTAATTACCAATTGGACGAAACCCATGTTAAGCTGCGGAACAGGGTCAGGGAATTCGCGAAAAAGGAAATATCACCCATTGCGAGACACATTGACACGCATCAGAAATTTCCTTTCGGATTGTTTCAAAACCTGGCTGGGGCCGGCTACGCCGGAACAGGCGTTCCACCCAAATATCATGGCTCTTTTTCCGATTATCTCTCAATCGTATTGATTGGCGAAGAGCTCGCCCGTGTTTCCGCTTCTGTTCCGGTTGCCCTTTTTCCCCATGCAATACTCTGCGCTCACAATCTCTATCTTTCCGGTACAGATTCCCAAAAGAAACGCTATCTACCCCTTCTTGCTTCTGGAAAGAAGTGGGGAGCCATGGCACTTGCGGAAATATCCGCGGGCTCTGACGTTCTTTCCATCCGGACAAGGGCGCTCAGGTCCGCTGGCGGATATGTGCTCAAGGGCTCCAAGACCCTCATCACCAATGTGCCTTTTGCGGAAATCTACCTTGTTATTGCAAGAACATCCGAAGAAAGGGGCCCTGAGAACATCTCTGCGTTCATCGTAGAAAAAGAGTACCCGGGATTTCGAACCGGCAAGATCTTTGACAAGATGGGAATGCGGGGATCTCCTACGGGCAGGATCTTGTTTAAGGATTGTGAAGTACCCTACGAAAACCTGGTCGGCGGAAATGAAGGAAAAGGGTACTGGCAACTGCTTGAGGGAATGGATGCCGAACGGGTGAGTTGGGCGTCCATTGCCCTGGGCATTGCCGATGCATCATTTGAGAGTGCGATCAGCTATGCAACCAGGAGGAAACAATTTGGAAAACCGATTGGTTCATTTCAGTTGATTCAAAGCAAAATTGCCGATATGGCCGTTGACCTCCAGGCCGCAAAACTGCTCACATACAACGCGGCCAATCTTTTGGATCGAGGGAAAATGGCGCGTATCGAAGCGTCTTCCGCCAAGCTTTTCGCATCGGAAGCTGCCGTTAAGATTTCAGGCGACGCGGTACAAATCTACGGCGGCGCCGGCTATATGAAAGACTATGCGGTTGAACGGTATTTCAGAGATGCCAAGGTGTTGACCATCGCTGCAGGATCTTCGGAAATACAACGGCTCATAGTCGCCCATGAATTGAAAGGAAATTCACAGAGAATATTAGGAGAAAACAAATGAAAAGCAAAGAAGTCGTCATTTTGGAAGGTGCCAGAACTCCCATGGCCGACTATGTTGGTGCGCCGGGCGGGGGCAAACTCAAAGACGTATCCGCCATTGAGCTTGGTGCTATTGCGGCCAAAGCGGTTGTGGAAAGATCGCAGATATCCCCGGAGATGATTGATGAAGTAATTTTCGGATACGGCATGCAGTCAAGCCCTGATGCGGGATACGGGGCAAGACATGTTTCTCTTTTTGCCGGACTCCCTTACACGGTTCCGGCCCTGACCGTGGGAAGGACGTGTGGATCAGGATTTCAGTCCATCATTACGGGCGCCAAAGACATCCTCATTGGAGAGTCGGATTGTGTTTTAGCGGGTGGAATGGAGAATATGAGCCAGGTTCCCTATGTCTTGAGAGGCGCTCGCGAGGGATTTCGAATGGGGAACCAAACAGTTGAAGACTACCTCATGACCTCCCTGTTCGATTCTTACTGCAATATGAACATGGCTCAGACAGCAGATAAACTGGCGAGGATGTATAACGTTACTCGTGAGGAATCGGACTATTTTGCCTATGAGAGTCAAATGAAGGCTGCCGCGGCAATGGAAAGAGGTCGTTTTAGAGATGAAATCGTCCCCGTCCCGGTAAAAACGAGAAAAGGCACAAAAACAGTAGACTACGACGATCATATTAGACCAGATACGACCCCTGAAACCCTGGCAAGAATACCGCCAGCATTTGGTAAAGACAGCATTGTGACCGGCGGCAACGCCAGCGCAATTGTGGACGGCGCGGCGGCCGTGCTGATTGCCTCCAAGGAAAAGGCATACCAATTGGGTTGCGAGCCGATGGGAAGAATCGTCTCCTGGGGCATCGTCGGGGTGGATCCCACTATCATGGGTATCGGCGCCGCTTCCGCCACTCGAAAAGCGCTTGAAAACGCCCACATGAATCTGGATGACATTGATCTATTTGAAATAAACGAAGCCTTTGCATGCCAGTGCCTTGCTGTTCAGAGAGATCTGGAACTGGATGCGAAAAAACTGAATGTCAACGGCGGGGCCATTGCATTGGGCCATCCTTTGGGGATGAGCGGGACGAGACTTACCTACACGTTACTGCTCGAACTTCGAAGAACGAAGAATAAATACGGACTTGCCGCCGCATGTACGGGTGGAGGACAGGGCGTGGCAGTGATTCTGGAAGCTTTTGGGTGTTAGGCAACGTTTTATTGACCGTCACTTATTTTTCTCCAATCTCTTTGGAACTTAGAGGCTTTCTCGCTCATTGAAAGGAGAGAGAACCATGAACCTAGGAAGAATCATCAAGAGAAATGCTGCCTTATTCCCGAACAAGATTGCCTACATGTCCGAAACTCAAAAGATCTCCTTTCATTCATTCAATGAGAGGGTAAACCGCCTATATCATGCCTTGAGGGCCAGAGGACTCAATCAAGGAGACAGGGTGGCCGTCCTTTCTTATACCAGACCGGAGTACATGGAAGTTTTCGGTGTTGCCGAAAAAGGAGGGCTCACAACGGTCCCCATTAACTGGCGGTTAAAAGGCGATGAGCTGGCCTACCAATTCAATGATTCAGGGGCAAAAGCGCTTATCGTACAATCGCCCTTCCTTGAAACCATCAATGAAATTCGCCATCGAATACCTGTTGAGCATTACTTCTGCATTGCTGGAGACAGTGAACTCATGGAGGGTTATGAAGAAGTTCTCGAAGAAAGCTCACCCGCTGAACCCGACGTCAAAATCAATCCAGAAGACACGGTCTATATTATCTACACAAGTGGAACAACCGGACGTCCCAACGGGGCCATGATTACGCACCGCGGCCAGTGGGAGTGTTCTCGCAGCATGGCCATTGAGGTTCCTGTTCGAAGGGTTGAAAAGCATCTTGAAGGGATGATGCTTTTTCATATAGGCCCGCGTTCCTTCTTGTTTCCGGTGTTCCACCGGGGCTGCACCAACTATCTGGTTGAACGGTTTGATCCCCGGCGCTTTCTGGAAATCATTGAGAAAGAGAGAATCACAACCACTGAACTAGTTCCCACCCAGATCGCCATGATTCTGGATCTGCCGGACCATGAAAAATTCGATACTTCAAGTCTTCATACGATTTTTTACGCCGCAATGGCAATGCCGGTAGCGCTGCTCAAAAGAAGTATTGAGCGATTCGGGAATATTTTTGTGCAGGGGTTCGGTCAAACTGAAACTGGGCCTTTGATCTGCTGTCTCGCCCGTGAATACCACAATCCATATGGAGACCAAAATGAAATCAACCGTCTCGCATCTTGCGGTCAGCCTGCCATCGATGTGGACGTAAGGATTGTTGATGAAGAGGGTGGGGACCTTGGCCCCAATGAAACAGGCGAGATTCTGGCGAAACATGTCTGGACCATGAAGGGATATTGGAATAATCCGGAGCTCACCCGGCAAACGATCAAGGACGGCTGGGTCCATACCGGCGATATGGGATATATGGATGAAGACGGTTTCCTGTTCATCGTTGATCGAAAAAAGGACATGATCATTAGCGGAGGCGAAAACATCTATTCCCGCGAGATTGAGGAGCTTTTGTATGCTCATCCCGCTGTTCGTGAAGCCGCGGTTATCGGCATCCCCAGTCAAAAGTGGGGGGAGGACGTAAAGGCGTTCATCGCGCTGAGGAAAGGCGAGGAAGTCAGTGAAGGAGACATTATTGATTTCTGCAAAAATGGACTGGCCGGATACAAAAGGCCAAAGGTCGTTGAATTTTTGGATGAACTTCCAAAGACAGGTTCGGGGAAAATTTCCAAGAAATTGCTGCGAGATAAACACTGAAAGGGCTTTGGCCTATCCAATCTTTTCGCGGGTGGAGGTGGTCTTTTGGTTTCTTAAAGGACGCTATAGCCTTGTGTGTATTTTGCCTTTGACATGATTATTTCCTTTTTTTAAAGTTGGCACTGGCGAGTATTGACAATGACAGGACTCCGAGAGGTTGTTTTGGACGAAAAAGCGATTATCGAAAGAATTGGAAGAATTAGAAATAATAAAAATATCACCCTCAAAGCCTTAGCCGCAAAGACAGGACTTACCGAGGGTTATCTGTCCCGCATTACGAATGCAACCAGTGCCCCGCCCATTTCCACTTTGACCCGTATCGCCCAAGGACTTGGCATTGATGTCTCATATCTTCTTTTAGGGGGGAATGGCGCCGAAGAAGAAAATCCGAGTATTATGATCAATAGAAAAGAGGAATCTAACGATTCTGCAACTTCGGAAGCTTTTTCAAGTCCTTCCCTGCACCGATATCATTTCAAACCGCTCAGTTCCCTTAAGCGCGGCAAAAGCATGCAACCCCATATTCTCACACCTGATTTTGATCCCGGGGAATTCCTGCAGCATGAAGGTGAAGAATTCCTTTACATTCTGGAGGGAACCATCGAATTCCTCTACGGCGCCGAGCGTTACGAACTCAACCAAGGTGATTCAGCCTATTTCGATTCCCATATTCCACACACAGGCAGAAGTCTGGGGGGGAACAAGGCAAAGGTTTTGATTGTTCTTTACCCCTACAGAAGACGTTGAACTGCTATTATCTCATCTGCCCCATTTTTTGATCAACAAATCATGCTTCATGTTGGTAAGGCCCCTCACTTGGAATCGATCATCCCGAAATCGATTGTATTGTAAGCACTGGATACGGACGGGCGGCTGTGCCTTTTGCAGGCAAATCCGTAACGGAAATGAGGCAGCACTCATTCAGATAGTCTTTTTTGATCGGATGGTTGTTTTCCGACCAAGAACTTCCAAAGATAGGCCTTGCATTGGGTGTCGATTGCAAGTTATTTTTACTTTCCGGGAAAAACCGTCGAAGTAGGCCATGTGTCGTAGTTCCCTTTGACAACGTTTTGGCATGACATTCTTGTCGTGGGAAAAGGCATTTACGCGCTTCGCAGGGGAATATTGAGATGTTGAGGGGATCTCTAATCAGGAATGTGGGCTGCAACATGATGCTCTTTTTTCTGCTGTTGTGCGTGATCGGTTGTGACTCGTACACGCCGAACCAGCCTTTGGAAAAGGCGAGTTTGGAAAGGAATCATAGTTTTGACAGCGTGCTTCGAGAAAATGAAGACATCGGGGAAAATTTTGTTGTCCTGTCCCTATCCGGGGGCGGCATAAGAGCAGCGGCCCTCGCCTACGGCGTGATGAAGCACCTTGGCCACATCAAACTACAAAATGGCCAGGGTACTCTTATAGACGAGATTAACGTCATTTCATCGGTGTCTGCCGGGAGTTTTGCAGCCGCCTATTTCGGCCTATATGGCCGCGACCGATTTCTTGCCGAATTTCCCGCCAAAGTCTTGTACAATCCCATCCAGCGGCATCTCGAAAAGAGACTGCTGAATCCTTACAATTGGGTCAGGCTAATGTCCCCCACTTTCGGACGTAGTGAACTGGCACAGGAGATCTACGTTGAACAGATTTTCGGCAACCGCACCTTTAGGGATCTACAGCCGAAATGGCCTTTCATTATCATCAATGCGACGGATTTGACCCGGGGAACCCAGTTTGCTTTCACCCAGGATTATTTTGACCTGTTATCCTCTGACTTGGCCAGTTTTCCCATAGCAAGGGCAGTGGCCGCCTCCTCGGCATGTCCCGGTTGGCTTTCACCGGTGACGCTCAGCAACTACCCTCATCCGGAACATGGTCAAGAGACGACACCGTGGGTTGAGGAAGCACTCTCCGCCTATCCCGAGATTGATCTGGTCATCCACAATTGGGCGAAAGCCTGGAAGTCCTATGAAGACGAAGAAAAGCGTCCTTATGTACACCTCATTGATGGTGCCGTTGCTGACAATCTGGGGACTCTGCAACCCTCATTTGCCATGTTGACCCATGCCTGGTCCCTCCTTCGAAAAGTCGCTCAGACTGAATCGGTCAAGCGTGTCATCGTGATCGTCGTGGACGCGCAAACCAAACAAAACCATGGCTATGACCGTTCCCCCGATGTGCCGGGCATTTGGACCACTTTCTGGACGGCAGTCTCCGAACCGGTCCTCAACTACTCCTCAGACACCGTGGCCATCGTTCATTTGTTATTCGAGGAATTCCGGAGGGCAAAAAGCAATTTTGAAACATTGAAAACGGTTTGCGAAGAGCTTGCCCAAATGCGATCCGCTGGGAATCGGGGCAGCGTTGAAACGGAAATTCGTCAATGCCTCAGCAATTTTAAGGCACCCTATGGACACCGACCACTCTATCCCGATTTCCACCTGATCCATATCTCATTTGATTTCCTCAAGGATCCGGTCTTGCGCCGTCGGCTGGATGCCCTTCCCACGTTGCTCGAATTACCGGCCGAAGCAGTCGACCTGATTGTTGAAAGTGCCGCAACGCTCATCGACCAATCCGCGGATTTTCAGCGCCTGATTGACGAAATGCGGGCTGCCAACTGACACGACTCATCGACTTTAGAAATGTTGGAAAAAGTCCTTTCAGACGAAGCGTTGAGCAACGCCCCTTTATCCATAACCGCTCGGTGTTGCAGTTGGGATGAGTTGTTGAATTCCGGGGGAGGATGTTGTTTGTGGAAAACAATACATTCGATTGGTACGTAAAAACTGTTGAGCAAGGCACCCATTGCTACGAACGTGTGATCCTGCAGTATTATGAACTGCTAACGCGTCGTGGAAGTACGCCCGCCATGTTGGAAGATTTTGAGAGAAGTCTCAAACGGTTTCATGACTTTCAGATGCAGACCCAGGAGAACCACACCCGCTTTTTGAAAAGCCTGCCATATGATGCCATACAGTTTTCCGAGCATCGCAGGCATGAATTGGTGAGGATCGGAAAGGCCTATTGGCGGCGATTCTGGGGAATCGAAAGGTGGCTGGGAGAATACCTGTTTTTCCGCCTTTTCCAACATTTTGTCGGTGATGTGTTAATCGAAGATCAGAAGGAATTTTCTTTGTTGAAGGGAAAGCCGGTTCTTTATCTGGCCAATCATCAGGTGGCCATTGAATCACTTCTGTTTTCGCTCGTCATCCCAGTCCTGACGGAAAGTCCGGTTCACGCCATTGCAAAAATCGAACACCGGACCAGTTGGATAAGTCAGCTTTTAGGCCGCCTCTATTCCTACCCGGGACTCAATGATCCGGAGTTTATCTTTTTCTTTGACCGGGAGAAACCGGCCTCCATGTCCCGATTATTGAATAGGATAAAGGAAGTCATGCTCAAACAGCAGCATTCCCTTTTGGTGCATGTGCAGGGAACCCGTGCCGTAAGCAGCCGCCAATCGGTGACAAGGCTGAGTGCGGTGTTTCTGGATCTCGCCATGGGGCTGGAAGTTCCAATCGTTCCGGTCGCCTTTACCGGTGGACTCCCGGGGGATCCACTGGAGAAACGTCTTGAATTTCCAATTGGCTATACCTGCCAGAATTATCACTTGGGCCGACCTATTTTTACGGATAGGCTCAAAGCGCTGCCCCATGCGGAACGAAAAACCTTTGTTATGGAGCGCATCAACCGATTGAGCCATCCCTTTGAAGATTCAGGGCCTCACCATCCTGACAAACAATTTGAGCAAAAAGTCCAAGAGGCTATGGCACAATATCCCATGTCGGAGACTCAAGCGGTATTATGCTGCCTGTTGGCGGAAGAAAAAGCGGATGACGACGAAATGATGACCCTGTTGGACGGTATCCGAAATCAAGAATTCCAGGTTCCTGCCACGCCTGAATCAGAGTGGCTGCTACAATTCGCACAGTGGTTATGTGAAGAGCAAGTATCAGAAGCTTAGGAGAAAAAACAAGATGCAAAATGAACACTCAACCGGCCCCATCGCAATTATCGGCATGGGATGCTTGTTTCCGAAAGCGGCAAATCTAGAGCAGTATTGGGACAATATCATGGGTGAGGTGGATTGTACTGCCGAGGTCCCTCCATCACGGTGGGATATCCGCGACTATTACGATCCCGACCCTGCCACGCCTGACAAGACCTATTGCCGTCGAGGCGGCTTTCTTCCGGATATTCTGTTTAACCCCATGGAATTCGGCATGCCCCCTAATATTCTGGAAGTCACGGACAGTTCGCAAATTCTATCTCTTGTGGTGGCAAAAGAAGCGTTGGAGGATGCCGGATACGGGCAATCCGGAGAATGTGATCACACGCGTACAGGGGTCATCTTGGGGGCAGGGGGAGGACAAAAGCTGGGTATTCCGCTCTCCGCTCGTCTCCAATACCCCATATGGGAGCGGGTATTACGGCAGTATGGCATACCGGAAGACGATCTTCCAGCAATCATCAAGACAATGAAGGCCGCATATATCAAATGGGAAGAGAATTCATTTCCCGGTTCCCTAGGGAATGTGATTGCCGGGCGCATTGCCAACCGGTTCAATCTGGGAGGCATCAATTGCACGGTGGATGCCGCCTGCGCCTCCTCCTTAGGTGCTCTCCAAATGGCGACCAGTGAATTAACTGGACACCGGGCGGATATGATGATTTCCGGTGGTGTGGATACGGATAATTCAATTTTTATGTACATGTGTTTCAGTAAAACTCCCGCATTTTCAAGGCGAAACAGAAGCGCGCCCTTTGATGCGGATTCCGATGGCATGTTGGCCGCGGAAGGGCTCGGAATGGTGGTATTGAAACGCTTGGAGGATGCGGAGCGTGATGGCGACCGGATCTATTCCGTGATTAAAGGGGTGGGTTCCTCCAGCGACGGCCGTTACAAAAGTATCTATGCGCCATCCTCATCGGGACAAACCACTGCCTTGCGGCGCGCCTATGCGGATGCGGGGATTTCTCCCGCAACAATAGGGCTTTTTGAAGCTCACGGCACGGGCACTCTGGTCGGCGATCCGATTGAAATCAAGGCCTTAAAGGAGGTATTTCCTCAAAATGGTGATCAAAAACCGCATATCGCGCTTGGGAGTGTGAAGTCGCAAATCGGACATACCGGCGCCGCGGCCGGCGTAGCCAGCTTGATTAAGACGGCCCTGGCCTTGCATAACAAAATCCTTCCGGCGACGATCAATATCACGACCCCGGATCCCGACCTAAGGCTTGCAGCCTCTCCATTTCACCTCAATACCGAAACCCGCCCCTGGTTCCGGGCGAACGAGAACTCTCCACGACGCGCGGGCATCAGTTCCTTCGGTTTCGGCGGGACCAACTTTCATGTGGTGTTGGAAGAGTATTCACAGACCCGGCAAGAGACCAAACCATCCCGTCGTCTTCCTGTTTCCCTTGTCCTGAAAGCGGACTCACCGGACCAATTACTGATTCGCTGCAGGACCTTGTTGGCGGAATTGGCTTTGGAAGATGATGACAAGACGGTTCAAACATTACTGGCATCCACTGAAAAGGAAGGGGTCCCCGAGCACGCCGCCAGGGTCGGCTTTGTTGCGGAATCACCTGAAGGGCTGAGTAAATCCCTACAACTGATTGTTGATACCCTTGAACAGAAGCCCGATCAGAACGAATGGGAACTGCCGCAAGGGATCTTCTATCGTCGCAACGTCAGTGAACTGAAGGGGAAAGTGGTGGCGCTTTTTTCAGGACAGGGGACTCAGTATCTCAATATGGGAAAGGAATTGGCCCTCCATTTCCCGATCTTCCGAGAGGCATATGAGATGATGGATCGCCGCCTTTGTGGCGAGTCCCTCCCGCCGGCGTCGTCGCTGGTCTATCCACCACCGGTATTTACGTCTGAAGAACGAGACGCACAATCCGCTC
>JANQDY010000056.1 GCA_028278625.1 Thermodesulfobacteriota bacterium | reverse complement strand
CAAAGATGTGTAAGATCTGGCATTATTTAGCACATTTCCATAATTCCTGAATTTTCAGCAAGTTTGACAAAATGATGGGCAAAATTTGCACACGCCTTGGTCTTCTTATCTTAGGAATAGCATTCGAATAGTTGATATAGTCCCAGTTCTTTTTTCTGAAGATAGCGATCACCCGTCAGCTTCCACATACCGGGGATTGCCACCAGAATTGAATGGGCTACATATGTTCCCCTGGATTCATTACCTAGGGTCCGGCCTCCTTCCTTAACGCCATGTCCTGATTTCTGGCATGTCTATTGCTGCATAATCAAGTCCATAAGTACTTATGACTCTTCATGATGCTCCGCCTGGCACGGGGATAATGGCAAATAATGATTGTGAAGAAGTATTTCGAAGCGGTGGAGTTCTCATAATGCTCTTATTGCTGCTTGCTCAGCAGAAAGCTGATTGGGTGTTTTGGATCACGATTTGCCTCACGGAACCGCCCGGGAGATCGAATGCCTATTTTTTTATGAAATTACGATCATTTAGATAGTTTGTAAATATTTATTTAACGATTAAGGAGAAAATCATGAACATTGGAAGTACACATGCCATCGGCGGCACCGTAGAAACCCAGTGCTTAAGTGTCGTTGCCATCCAAATCGCGCCCCGTAGCGCGAAAAGCATGGACGACGTAAATGAGAATGTGGATCAGATCCTTGATTATATGGACAAGGCGGCTCTCGGTTTTCCGGGGTTTGATCTATTTGTAAGCACCGAATGTGGTTTGCAGGGGTATCACCCGGTCGAGTGGACCAACGTGCTTGTGGATTTGGAGGGACCTGAAATCAGGAGGCTTACTGACAAGTGTAAAGAATTGGGGGTATGGGCCACTTTCAACCCATTGGTTCGGCAGGAGGGGAAAGCCCCTGCGAATATGGCGATTATTGTAAATGATAAAGGCGAGATTGTTCATAAATATACCAAAATGAATCCATGGATACCCGGGGAACCCACCTACCCCGGACAGAATTGCCCGGTGGTGAAAGGTCCTAAAGGATCCCGTTTGGCCACGATAATCTGCGCGGACGGGGACTATCCGGAAATCTGGCGTGAAGCGGCCTTTAACGGGGCGAACATCATCATACGCATGTCCCACTACATGGCGCCCTGGGACCAGCAATGGGAAATTACCAACAGGGCAGGCGCTCTTTTTAACCAGTGCTATGTTGTTGCGACCAACTCAGTTGGGGTAGACGAGGCCTATGCGTATTTTGGGCGAAGCATGATGCTGAATCCGGACGGCGGTATTATTTGCGAAGCACCCACAGGTCTACCCTGGATTTTCAAGGCGGATTTCTATCCCCAGCTCATCGACCAATATCGGCGGAAAGCGGTGACCGGCAACTTCATGTATTCTTTCAGGCACAGAGGGGCATCCTGCCGGGATTACCATGGCGCTGGTGACACCACCTGCCGTTACAACGCCAGCAAACATTGGGATCGGGAGCCTGTACTTCCTTAGGTGTCGCTAAACTTAAAACCGGGTGAATTTTGGAAAACGAAAACGGATTCTATTTTAGCGAATTCCATCTACATATCAGGAGGACAAGAAAATGACTGATAAATATTTCCTTGCGGGAATTCATCACCTCACACAAGCCACGGCTGAAGTGGATTATCCCATAAGCAAAAAGGACCTTATCGCCCAGGTTGGCTCAAAGGAAGTTCAATGGGATTTCGATGAGAAAAAGACTCTCGCCGAATTGTTTGAACCCATGAAAGTGGAGCAGTTCGAGACGGCCGCAGCGTTACACAATGCTTTGGTAGCCACTCTATGATTTCAGGAAAGCGGTTAAAAAAACCAAATGATTCCGGAGAAGCAGGAGCTCGGTTCACCCGGGATATATTCACACGGCTTTGACGGAAGAAGAGGCGAAAGGTTACGGCCTGAAACCGGAAGAGTATTTCGAAAAAGTCGGCAAACAGCACCCTCTGGGATGTATTGGAGAACCGGACGACATTGCGTATGTTGATGTCTATCTAGCATCGGACGAATCCAAGTGGACCACCGGTGCAGAGTTTGTGGTAGACGGTGGGTGGACTGCGCAATAGAACTGAAAATTGCAAAATATGAAGCCCCAACGTCCGAACTGCCTATGAGATCGGAAATCAACTACTGCGCATAAAGTAGGTAATTGGATTTGCCTCTAAGAATTGTCCATTTGTGAAATTATCATGGGGAATTAGCCGCGCTTATACGAATCATGTCGGTTTTTTGAAAGGATTAAGGAAATGAAAGGTAAACTGGAAGGTAGAGTTGCGGTCGTTACAGGGGCTGCCATGGGAAATGGTGAAGGTATCGCGAGAACTCTAGCAAAATACGGCGCTCATGTTTCACTTTGGGACATTTCCGAGACGGTTTTCAAAACCGCAGAGTCTATCAATGCGGCAGGCGGAAAAGCAACTGCAGCAAGAGTCGACGTTGTGAATTTTAATAGCTGTCTGGATGCGGCCGAGATGGTTATCGACGAACAGAATAAGGTTGATATCTTATGCAACAACGCCGGTGTGATCCGTCTGGCAAACTTCCTTGAAATGAGCGATGAAGTCAGGGACTTCCACTTTGATGTGAATATCAAAGGGGTGTGGAATTGTACCAAAGCGATTTTGCCGAATATGATCCGGAACAAGTATGGAAGAATCGTCGTGATGTCATCTGTTACAGGTCCTATGGTTGCGGACCAAGGAGAAACAGCCTATGCCACCACCAAAGCGGCACTTTGGGGCTTCACCAAAGCGCTGGCTCGCGAAGTCGCCAATGATGGGATAACCGTCAATGCGATTTGCCCGGGATTCATCTTGACCCCGATGGCGGAGCAAATCGCCAAAGAATCGGACCCTGAAAACCCTGAATCGGTGATTGAAGGAATCGCCAAAGGCGTACCGATTGGACGTCTGGGAAACGCCAATGAGATCGGTAAATTAGCAGCCTTTTTGGGCTCGGACGAATCAGCTTACATAACGGGCACGCAAGTTGTTATAGATGGGGGCAGTACACTTCCAGAAACTGTCTCGGTAGGAGTTTGATAAGGGTTGTGCAAAAAGAGCGTCGGTAAAACACATTTGGAAACTAATGATATTTGTCACTGGTAGATCTTCAACAAAGGGTATTACCCAAATCATTTCAAGTCGCTCCATGTATTGATGAGAGTGATTTATAGGTGAATCTAAAAAGTCAAAAGAGAAAGGAGAAGTACCATGGTAAATGGCAAAGTGCACCCGTATATACCTAACTCGGAGGAGAGGGTCAAAAAGGAAATGCTCGCAGAGCTTGGGATGGAGAGTGCCGAGGATATTTTTGAGGCGATTCCCGAGCATCTTCGCTTTCGGGGCAAAATGAATTTGCCCGATCCGATTCTTTCGGAAGCAAATCTGAGAAAGCATGTGGAAAAAATGCTGGCGAAAAACCGGAATTGTAAGGATAACGTCAGCTTTCTCGGGGGTGGTTGCTGGCAGCATTATGTGCCATCCGTTTGTGATACCATTGCAGGTCGGGATGAGTTTTTAACGGCCTATGTGGGCGAGGCTTACTCAGACCATGGGAAGTTTCAAGCCCTCTTTGAAACCTCAAGCATGATTGGAGATCTCACCGGATTTGATGCCTGCAACACACCAACCTATGATTGGGCTTCAGCCATTGGAATGGCCGGCCGAATGGCCTGCCGCACGAAAGGACGGCATCAGATTCTAGTGGGTGAAGACATCAGTCCAGGTCGATTTATGGTCATTCAAAATTACTGGAAACCGGAAATCGAGATTGTCACAGTGAAGTACGACTTCCAGAAGAATTGTATGGATTTAGAAGATCTCAAGGGCAAAATTTCCGATAAAACCACGGCAGTATATTTTGAAAATCCATCCTATCTCGGTTTTGTCGAAACCCGTGTTGGGGACATCGTTGAAATTGCGCACGCGGCCGGGGCTTTCGTCATCGCCGGCGTAGATCCTTCATCCCTTGGCGTGCTTGAAGGACCGGGTAATTATGGCGCCGATTATGCTGTCGGAGACTACCAGCCGCTGGGTTTACATATGGGGTACGGCGGAAATCTGGGTGGCTGGGTGGCAACCAAAGATGAAAAAGAGATGATTGCAGAATATCCTTCACTGCTTTTCGGGGTAACAGAGACGGTTAACGAAGGAGAATGGGGTTTTGGCGAAGTCTTCTACGAAAGAACATCATATGCCAGTCGTGAAAAAGGAAAAGACTTTGTCGGCACGACTACGGGACTGTTCGGGATTGTGGCTGGCGTCTACATGGCCCTAATGGGTCCCCAAGGGTTCAAAGAGCTGGGTGAAGGCATTATGCAAAGGGTTGCCTATGCTAAAAAGAGAATTGCGGAAGTCCCCGAAATAAAAATCGCCTCCCCTGGGGCCCATACATTCAAGGAGTTCATTGTTGATTTCAACGGCACCGGAAAAACCGTAAGTGAGATCAATAAAGCGCTTCTGGCTACCAATATATTCGGCGGAAAAGATATCAGTCAGGAGTTTCCTGTTTTTGGTCAGAGCGCCCTGTACTGTATAACCGAAATGCACACAAAAGAAGACATCGATAATCTTGCTACCGTGCTCTCCAACGTATGTGCGGTGAAATGATATTTATTTAGGAGGTGAATACAATGGCTATCACAAAAGTGAAAAAGAATTTTCACCAGGCTCGCTGGGATGAACCGATGATTTATGAACTCTCTACGCCCGGGGTGCGAGGCATTCTGCCGCCGGAAGTGGAAGATGAAATATCTGCAAGCGTTGGGGACGTAGCGGGTGCCCTCCCTGAGTCGATCAAAAGAAAGGCGGCACCGGAACTGCCGGAAGTTGACCAAAAACACGTGCTCGAGCACTGGCTGCACCTTTCGCAGGAGACAATGGGGTCTAATCTATCAACGGATATTTCCGAGGGCACCTGCACGATGAAGTACAATCCGCGCATTGATGAGGAAGTCGTCGCTTTGCCGGATTTCGCTGAATTGCATCCATTTCAGGATGAAAGCACCTGCCAGGGGGCTTTGGAATTCATTTATGCCTTTGAGCAGATGATTAAGGAAGTCTCCGGCATGGATCGCATATCCTTCCAGCCAGGGGGCGGCAATCATGCGGTTTATGCTGCTTCATCAATCATGCGTGCTTATCACGCAAGTCGAAACGACTCTAAACGCGACACAGCTATTACAACCATTTTCTCCCACCCCTGTGATGCGGCAACGCCGGCAACAGCGGGATACAAAGTCATTACCATCTACCCTGACAAATATGGCATTCCGGATCTTGAAGCTTTCAAAGCCGCTGTCAAGGACGCGGGCGACCGTTTTGCCGGCATTTTCATGACCAATCCTGAGGATGTGGGTATTTTTAATCCCAAGATTGATGAATTCGTCAAAATATCCCATGAGGCTGGGGGACTTTGTTTCTATGACCAGGCCAATGCAAACGCTTTTTTAGGTGTCACAAGGGCGCGAGAAGCGGATTTCGACATGTGCCATTTCAACATCCACAAGACATTTGGCACACCGCATGGGTGTTGCGGCCCTGCCAACGGTGCCATTTGCGTAAGGGATTACTTGGAAAAATTTCTGCCGGTGCCCACCGTCGAATTTGATGGCGGGAAATATTACCTGGACTATGATCGGGCCGATTCAATTGGCAAAGTTAGAGATTTCTACGGAACTGTCGGGGTTATATTAAAGGCTTACACCTGGACCATGAACCTTGGATCTGAAGGATTAAGAGATTGCGCGGATGTTTCAGTGATCAACAATAACTACATGCGGAAAAAAATGATGCAGATCAAGGGAATCGGAGAAGCATTTGCCGGCAACAACATAAAAAGGATGGAACAGATACGCTATACGTGGGAAAAGCTTCAAGAGGATACCGGTGTCGGGAGCGAAGATGTCAATTGCAGGCTTATTGATTTTGGAATTCCCTGGTTCTGGTCATCCCACCACCCATGGGTCATTCCTGAACCAATGACTTTGGAGCCTTGTGAGACTTTCAGCAAGGCCGACATTGATTCCTACGTCGCGACCGTCAAGCACATCGCAGAAGAAGCCTATGAGAATTCCGAGATTGCAAAAACCGCTCCCCACAATAGCTGTATACACAGGCTGAAGAGCCCCGAGGATTTGGATGACCCAAACAAATGGGCCCTCACTTGGAGAGCCTATCTCAAGAAGAAGGGCAAGGGATAGGGATTAGATGAGATGGACCCCGCCTTGGATTGACAAGTAAAACACAATGCTTGGCGGGTTCCAAGTTTCATCATTTGAACCGGCAAGATGTTGTCAGAATCTTCCTCCACGAGGTTTATGGAAAAATGAAACGTATAGGCTTAATTGTCAATCCCATCGCCGGCATGGGCGGACGTGTTGGGTTGAAAGGGAGCGATGGAAAAGAAACCTTGGAACTCGCAAGGAAACTTGGTGCTGTTCCGGAATGTCCCGGAAAAGCATTAATCGCCTTGAAGCAGATTAGACAAAACTTCAACAATGGTGTTGAAATTGTCACTTATCCGGCTTCTATGGGGGAACAGGCGTCGTTGGACGCGGGGTTCAAGCCTAAAGTCATCGGAAAAATTGATCCTTGTGAAACCGGCGCCGATGACACGATCCGGGCTGCCAAAGATATGAGGGACGCCAATGTGGATCTAATACTCTTCGCCGGAGGGGATGGTACCGCCCGTAACATCTTTGATGCATTTGGTGAGGAAAAAGTAGCAGTTCTGGGTATCCCCGGTGGGTGTAAGATTCATTCTGCCGTGTATGCCTTGAACCCCAAAACGGCAGGCAATCTGGTTGTTCAATATTTGAACGAAACGGTCAAAGATTTGAAAATGTCAGAAGTGATGGACATCGATGAAGAAGCATTTAGGCGCAATATCATCACTGCCAAACTATATGGATATCTGTATGTTCCAAATGAAAGAAGAATGGTACAGAACATGAAAAGTGGGAGGGGCTACAGCGAAGAAGCCGCTCTTGAACAGCTTGCTAGATACATTGCTGATGATATGGCACCAGATACACATTATTTGGTCGGCACGGGCAGCACCACCAAGAAAATCCTTGAAAAGGTAGGGGGTGAAGGTACGCTACTGGGCGTTGACATTGTGTACGACAAAAAAATTGTTGCCAAAGACGTTAATGAAAAAGGAATTCTCGAATACCTTGGTTCTGCTTCTGGTCCTGTAAAGATGATTGTTACGGTCATTGGCGGGCAAGGGTACATATTCGGGCGAGGGAATCAGCAACTCAGCCCGGAGGTGATCCGTCAAGTTGGAATAGATAACATTATCATCGCGGCAAGCAAGCCCAAGATGCTCTCGCTATTCGGAAAATCACTTCTTGTGGATACGGGTGATGAAAAACTGAATACAGCACTAACGGGATACAAACGGGTACATGTTGGCTATGAGGACAGCGTTATGTTCCGTGTCACCTGCGATCCTTTAGAGAACGTGGATTGATATCTCGATGAAAGGAATGTTAAAGATGGATTGGAAAGAGTTGTCTTTTGAAATGCGGGAGGCCCTCAACAAAGCCGTGGACCGGAAAGACTTTGTGTTGGGAGAAGATGTGAGTGCTTTTGAATCTGAAGCGGCAGATTATCTTGGCGTAAACCATGCCATCGGTCTCAATTCCGGCACCGACGCCTTCCGAATAGCACTGGTTGTCATCGGTGTGAAGGAGGGGGACGAAGTCATTACGACCCCTTTTTGCTTTGCCTCAGATGCCGCAGCCGTCGTCAGTGAAGGGGGGACCCCTGTTTTTGCTGATATAGAACGAGACACTGCAAACATTGACATTAACTGCATAAAGGGAAAAATAACCTCAAAAACCAAGGCGATATTGCCGGCGCATATGTACGGGGTACCTGTTGACATGGATCCCTTAATGGAGTTGGCAAAGGAGCATCAACTTACCGTAATCGAAGACGCATGCCAGGCTTTTGGGGCCACTTACAAGGGAAAAAGAGCGGGAAGTTTTGGTGAATTCGCAGGCTATTCTTTTTATCCGTCAAAACCGATTGGATCCTATGGCGACGCAGGCCTCATTTCCACAAACAGCGACGATTTTGCCGAAAAAATCAATATGATCAGAAACCATGGCTGCAAAAAAAGATATTACCACGAGCGAATCGGCTTTTCGAGCAGGCTCGATACCATACAGGCCGCAGTTCTTAAAATCAGACTAAAGTACATTGACCAGATACTGGAAAGCCTTTCCGAAATTCACGATGCTTATGGCTATGGGCTACGGGATTTGGAGGGACTCACGCTACCACAGGAATTGCCCAACATAACCCGAGGCTTTACGCACTATGTCATAAGGTCGAAAAAGCGCGACGAACTTAGAGATTATCTCCTACAAAAGGGGATCAAAGTTGATGTCAATTACCCGCTTTCAATACATCTTCAAAAGGCGTTTCGCTTTCTCGGATGTAAAAAGGGAGATTTTCCTAATAGCGAGAGACTTCAGGATGAGGTTCTCTCTCTGCCTTTCGACATTTATACCACCAAGGAACAAGTTGATACTGTGTGCCGTTATATACGAGGATTTCTCGAGGGTTAAGCTTTATACAATAGTATTTTAGGTTTACGTTATGGGGAAAGGAGTAAAAAATGGTGGATGAAAAGATCAGGAAAAAGGTTATCGAGGAAGTAGAAAACCTGAAAGATGAACTTGTAACGCTGGTTAGCGACACCGTTAAGATTCCCAGTGTCAACCCAACGTATCCGGGACAGATACATGAAGAAACCATTGGCGGTGAGACCAAAGTCGCTCAATACCTGAAGCCCGTCATGGAAAGTATCGGACTGGAAACTGATTTATGGGAGCAAGAAAAGGGCCGGGCAAATCTTGTTGGCGTCTATAGAGGCGCTGGCGGCGGGAAATCATTGATTTTTAACGGTCATACAGATGTTGTACCACCGGATCCACTGGAAGAATGGACGAAATCTAGTCCTTGGAGTGGCAAAGTGGAAGACGGCAAGGTATGGGGACGCGGGGCCTGTGACATGAAGGGAGGGAATGCGGCTGCCATAATAGCGCTTAAGGCCCTTCTAAATGCTGGATACAGACCAAAAGGAGATGTGATAATTGAGGATGTGGTTGGAGAAGAAATGATGAACACTGAGGCGGGCACCGGCGCCGCTATCGATCGAGGTTACAAGGCTGATGCGGCAATTGTTGTGGAACCATCAGCACCGCCCTACAGGCTCGGTATCATTCCGGCGTCTCCCGGAGTGTTTTACATGGTTGTGACAATCAAAGGAAAGGCCACCCATGCGTCAATGCGCGATGAGCTTGTCAGAGCAGGTGGCCTTGGCTCAAGAGTCGGCGTCAGCTCCATTGACAAAGCCATGATCATCTACGATGGCCTAAGACGACTTGAGGAGGAATGGGGACAGACGAAGACGCATCCGATGTATTCCCGCCCCGGGCATTTCACACTGCACCCGGGCGTTATCACTGGCGGCCCAAGCGGCGCTTTCGTGATTTCGGATGAAAGCCGCATTGAATATGCTATTTGGCACAGACCACAGGATTCAGAAGATCAGGTTAAAGAAGAAGTTGAGGCCCAGATAAAGCGCTTTGCCCAGACCGACGCCTGGTTGCGGGAGAACCCTCCGAAAGTAGAATGGCTGCTGTGGTGGCCACCGTTTGATGTTCCTGCAGATTCTCCAATTTGCAGGACTGTCGATTCATCTTACCAAGAAGCCTTGGGTCAAACTCCCCAGTACTACGGTTTTGCCGCCGTGGATGACGCCGCTTTCCTCAATCGAGCAGGGATTCCCGCAATTACCATCGGGCCAGGCAGTTTAACTGTTGCCCATGCCCCTAATGAATATGTTGAAATCGATGAATTGGTGGATGCGACGAAGATTTATGCATTATCGATTGTCAACTGGTGCGGAATCTAGTTCAGATGAGAAGAGGTTAGGATCCACCTTACCTCTTCTTGTTTCGTTCAAAATCCACTCCTTGACCACTTTGGAGTCCAACCTGTTTTATTGTGAACGAAACCCAGCGTTTCTGGCGGTGGATGGGTGTCGGCTTGCATTTTCCATAAGAAAAAAATGGGTCATTTCTCCCCAAAAACCCCTTTTGGGGCAACTCATAAATGTGAGGTATGACAATGGGCAAGGAATTAGATGATCTGGTTCTTCGGGAAGAAATAAAGTACACCGAAAATCATGATTACTATCTTGATTTCGTATGAGTGCAAAGGGTTTTTGATATGCCGCATGGTTACAATGGCAGAATACTAAAGGTCGACCTTACAAAAAGCGAGATTTCCGAGGAAAACCTCACAGAGACGCTTTATCGAAAATACATGGGGGGGATCAGCGCTGGCCTTATATTTCATTCTAAGAGACCAGAACCCCGGTGTTGACGCCTTGAGTCCTGAGAACTTGCTGTTGTTTATGTCCAATGTGGTTTCTGGTTCTCCGATGCCCGGCCTCACACGTTTCAGTGTTGCCGCCCGTTCTCCACTGACTGGAGCATTTGGCGAAGCGGAAGCCGGCGGTTTCTGGTGTCCCGAACTGAAAAAGGCGGGCTTTGATGGTGTCATCATTAAAGGCCGCTCCGTAAATCCGGTTTATTTATGGATTAAAGACAGCAAGGCTGAAATTCGTGGAGCCTCACATTTATGGGGCAAAGACGCAAGCACTGTGCAAAGAATGATTCGTGAGGAGTTGAGTGATAGACTTATACGCGTATTACAATGCGGTCCTGCGGGAGAGAATCAAGTCCCGTATGCCTGTGTCGTCAATGAACTCAAACATGTAGCCGGTCGAACCGGCATGGGTGCGGTCATGGGATCTAAAAACCTAAGAGCTATAGCAGTAAAGGGCGGCAAAAAGATTTCAACTGCGTATCCGGACCGTGTGCAAGATATCAGCCGACGGGCGTTGAATCGTTTTTCAAAAAGCCCCATGGGAATCCAGTTAAAACGCTTTGGAACCTCCATGTGCGTTATGGGACTTCAACAGGCGGGCATTTTGCCGACCCATAATTTCCAGAAAGGTCGATTTGAGGGTGCCAAAGCCATCTCAGGCGAAGCACTTGAAAAATCCATTCTTAAAGGTACAAAAGGCTGCTACAGTTGCCCAATCCAATGCAAGCGAACGGTTGAAATCAAAGGGACCTATTCGGCAAGGCCGGAGTACGGTGGCCCGGAATACGAGACCCTGGGGGCATTGGGATCTTTGTGCGGTATTGATAATCTTGAGGCCATCAGCCATGGCAACGAATTGTGCAACCGATGGGGCCTAGATACTATTTCCACCGGGGTTTGTATTGCCTTTGCAATGGAATGTAATGAGCGAGGTATATTGAGCAAAAATGAAATGGATGGGATCGATCTCCGGTTTGGCAATGCTGATGGAATGATTCAAATGATTCATAAGATTGCTTTCCTGGAAGGTTTTGGTAATTTGCTTGCCAAAGGAGTTAAAAGGGCGGCCCGCGAAATCGGAAATGGCTGCGAAAAGTATGCCATGCATGTGAAAGGTCAGGAGGTCGCGGTGCACGAACCGCGTGGCAAATATGGCGTAGCTTTCAGTTATGCTGTTTCACCGACAGGAGCCGACCACATTGAAGCGCCTCATGATACATCATTTGTAGCAGACAATCTATTTCTTGAAAGTATAGAACCCATTGGTGAGTTTGAGCCCATGCCTTCCACTGAAATGAGTACCAGAAAAGTCCGCCAATTCCTTCACACGCAGCAAGTTTACAGTTTTTTTAATTCCCTGGGCATCTGTAATTTTTCCGCCATCCCATGTTCAGCATATACTCTTCCCATGATAGCCGAGCTTTTGGAAGCCATTACCGGTTGGAAAACTAGTCTCTTTGAGTTGATGGAACTTGGTGAACGTGGTATTACCATGGCAAGGATGTTCAATTTGCGAGAAGGATTCACTGCAAAGGACGATATCCTTCCGGTGCGGTTTTTCGAACCCCTTGATTCGGGCTCATCGGGAGAAAAAAACATTGATCCGAAGGCTTTTAAAAGTGGGCTCAAGCTGTACTATCAAGCCCTGGGATGGGATGCGCAAAACGGAGTTCCAGGTGAGGGAAGGCTTGCTTATTTGGGTTTGGACTGGTTGCTTGAAGATGGATGAGGGAAGTCGATTTCCGAAAGTGCCGTGGCAAGCTGCCATAGAATCGTGCGGCGGCGATTGAAGCTCGAAATTTCAAGCTATTCAATTGAAAACCTATAGAATTCCAGTTTGCAGCAAGTTGAAAAGCCCATCAACTCATAAACCGGCCGACCCTCGCGTGTGGCGTGGAGTACTGCCATTCTATGGTTCTCCAAAAGACTGCTTTCTAAAACCTCTGCCACAATGAAAGTAGCTGCTCCTTTGCGCCTATAGGAAGGAGTTACGCTCACATTGTGAACAGCGATTGTGTCTTCATATGAAAGACGCGAACAAAAGGCAACTGCGTCGCCTTTGTGTAGTCCTATGTAATGTGTCCATCCATTGGTTCCACCCAGCCCAACACTTGCGTAAGCAATGAAGGGTGCATCTAGAGCGAATTTGGGAAATCCAAAGCAATCTGTGAATATTCTCAAACCGTCGTTCAATAAATCAAGATTTTTGATTTCTTGGATTTCAAGACCTTCAGGGCACTTATACTTATGCCTAAATTGATCGAGTTTCAGAAACATCCCCTCCAGAATTTCATCCATTTCAAAGCCTTTTTCGACCAGATGCTGACCTAAATCCCTAGGTTGTGAATTGGGACCCACAATCCAGCGAAACGGTAGCTTGTTAACCGAAAAAGCTGTTGTGATGTCCTCTATTGTTGACGCTATATCTTTCTGATTAAGTTTTGCTCCGAAAACACCATTAATCGTTCTGTATGGTCGATCGGTTATTATATAGTTCAATTTATCACTTTCGTAAATCCTGGCTTTTGGTAAATATTTAAAGGATCTTAGCCAGTCAAATTCAGAAAGTTCAATAGCATTTATTAGTTTGTTCGTCATTTATAAATAATAAAATGATAATTCTTTAATATAGTATATTTTTAGGCATAAAATAAATAATATCATTGAAAATTATTAGTGTTTTATGCTACTAGATCGATATCTATATGTCAATAGAATATGTATCGATAAATATAAAATTTTGGTTTTAATGCTTCGATATCCTTTCTACGGACGACTTCAATGAGAGTGAACATCGCTCAGCTCCGCTCCAAGCCAGCCGCAATGAACTTGACTAGGCCCACATTTTGGGAAATATTTGCCGAAAGGTGCATCAAATGCAGGAAGGAAAAGCTCAAACTACCAACCGGTCCCAAGTTTCGGTTCAACAGTGTTCGCACCGTGGCCATGCGGGCCCGCCGCCAGAAGATGGATCTCAAGATAAAAGAAGTCGTGGAATTGGTGGCCGAGGCCGTGGAATAGGGTCTTCACCCTTACGGCCTGAAAAGCTTGGCCAATGGACGAATTTCTCTTCTTTTGGGGAGATTGTCATGAAAGCCGTCAATATGCACGAAGCGAAAATCCAGCTTTCGGCTCTTTTTTTCTAACCGTTTATAGGTACAATCGCGGGTCCCATCAAGATTCGGCATTCAAGGTCTTTGACAGCGCCACGAAATAGTCCATGGATTCGGGATTGCTCATGGAATCAGGGTTGACCGATTCCTCCAGGGAAAACCCCATGAGTATCTTTTTCACCGGAACTTCCAGTTTTTTGCCATTGAGGGTTCTCGGGACTTCTTTAACGGCATAGATTTCGTCCGGCAAGTGGCGCGGTGACAAGGACGTCCGTATCTTTTGGCGGATTTTCTCCTTGAGCTCCGAATCCAGTGCCATGCTTTCCCGGGGCACCACAAATAGGAGCATGAAATAGCGCCCCCCTGCGGTGTCGAATCCCACAATGAGGCTGTCTGCGACCTCCGGAAGGGCTTCCACGGCGCTGTAGAAATCGCTGCTGCCCATTCTCACCCCCATGCGCTTCAGAGTGGAATCGGAACGGCCCACAATGACGGCACTTCCCTCCGGTCTTATTTTGACCCAGTCCCCATGACGCCACAGGCCCGGATAAGTCTCAAAATAGCTTTTGAGATAGCGTTGACCGTCGGAATCATTCCACAAATAAAGGGGCATGGATGGCATCGGTTCCGTGACCACAAGTTCTCCCACCTCATTGACAAGGGGGTTTCCGTCATCGTCAAGGGCCTCCACTTTTACCCCCAGCGCCCGGCACTGTAGTTCTCCCGCGCGAACGGGCAGGAGCGGGCAGCTGGCGAAAAAGCCGCTGGCGATATCCGTGCCCCCGCTCACGGAGCAGAGCCACACATCTTTTTTGACTTTTTCATAAACCCACCCAAAGGCTTCAGGGGGCAGGGGTGAGGCGGTGGAGCCGATTCCCTTCAAATGGCGCAGGTCAAAGTCCAATCCCGGAGACAGATTCGCCTGCATGCATGCAGTGAGATAGGGGGCGCCGGTGCCGAAAAATGTGGTTTTGCTTTTTTCCAAAAGGCCCCAAAGGAGGTTGAGATCGGGATAACCCGGATTGCCGTCGAAAACCACAATGGTGGATCCCACCAGAAGTCCCCCCATGAGGACGTTCCACATGATCCATCCCATGGTGCTGAACCAGAAAAACCGATCCCCTGGGTGAAGATCCACGTGGAAAATCAAGAATTTCATCATTTCCATCAGAACGCCCCCCTGGCTGTGGACCAGGGCCTTGGGAAGACCGGTCGTTCCGGAGGAATAGACGATCCACAGGGGGTGATCGAAAGGTACCTGACTGAACACCAGTTCCGAACGCTCTTCAAGCAGGGTTTCCCAGCCAATGAAATCCGCCAATGGACCGTTGTTTTCGAGATAATTCACCATCACCACGTGATCAAGGGTCGGGAGACCGTTTCGGATCTCCTCAAGTGCCGCGGCGCACTTAAATGATTTTCCCCCGTATTGATACCCGTCCACCGCAAAGAGCATTTTGGGCCCGATTTGTCGAAATCGATCGATCACACTCCGTGTACCAAAATCCGGCGAACAACTGGACCACACCGCCCCGATGCTGGCCGAAGCCAGAAATGCAATGGCCGTCTCCGGAATGTTGGGCATATAGGCCACGACCCGGTCCCCTTTTTTTATGCCCATGCGTCGCATGGCGGCGGCAACGGATGCCACCTTTCTTTCCAGCTGGGACCAGGTCATTTCCGTCAAGGGGCGGATTTCGGACTGGAAAAGGAGCGCGGGGGTATCCGGGGAGCCATGGCGGAACACCTGCTCGGCGAAGTTCAATTCCGCTCCCTTGAACCATTTTGCTCCGGGCATCTTTCGTTCTCTCAGAACCTCTTTGTAAGGTTTTGATGCCGTTATTTCAAAATAGTCCCAAAGGCTCTCCCAGAAATCCTCCAGATGGGTGACGGACCATTGCCAAAGATCCTCATATTCACTGAACTGAAGCCCTTTGTTCTTTTCCAGCCACCCCATGTAGTGGGCCAGATTGGACTCTCCCTTGAATTCGTTCGAAGGTTTCCATAAAAGGTCTCCCTCCCTGATTGCGCCACCGTCCATTGTTTCCTCCTCATTGATTGCAGATGAGAGGTGAAGGTCGAAATGGCCCGGAGTGTATCGCAGATATTGAATGGGAACAAGAACAAATTGGTAATGGGTTTGGCACTGGGGCTTGGGGCGCGGGGGAATGGTGGCGGCTCGCAGGGCGATGGCGATACGGTTTTTTGATCCTTGTGCATTTTTTTATTGACAGGCGTCTTAATATTTATGTATGCTCCACTTAAAATATTTGCCGGAGCCTGGCATGGTGCCGGAAATCGTAAGGAAGATAAATGGTTGGATCATACAGCAAGAATCCCGTGGGCCGGCCCAAGAGTAAGAACGGCCCCCTGGGTCGGCAAAAAATCATCGATGCGCTGAAATCCCTTCTTAAGACAAAAGGGTTTCAGGAGATTACCTGGGGGGAGATTGCCCGAAAAGCCGGGGTTTCCGAAGCGCTCATCTATCAATACTTCAAGACGCGTAACGGACTGCTGTATTTTGTGCTGGCGGAGTACCTGAAAGAATACAAGCAGGTGATCTGGGCGGAATGCGATGAAACAAAGGGGGCTTTGAATAAGCTGCGGGTGCTCATTCACGGGCTTTTGTCGGTCTATAACGACAATCGTGTTTTTGCGCGGATTTTGCTGCTGGAGGTGCGGAACTTCAAGGATTATTTTGACAGTGAGGCCTATGCACTGGTTCGGGAAATGGGGGTCAAATTCCTGGTGACAATTGAAGACGGGATTCGTGAAGGCGCGATCCGATCGGATATTCCGGCGGCCCGGATGCGGCAGACCCTGCTGGGAGGGGTGGAGCATGCCATCCTTCCCTACGTGATTTTTCAGAAACAAGCGGATATTGAAACCATTGCCCATGAACTGGCGATTCTGATGGTGGACGCGGTCAAGCGCAGGTAGCGGATCGCGGCTCGGGTTTCTTCAAAGTGGGTCCCATGTTTTTAGGTAATTATATAAGTGGAACATACTCGTATTTATAAGGGTCGCATACTTCATTAAAGATGCCTTGCGGGTCCGGATGACATACGGAAGACCCTAGAGGGTTTTCCATAAGGTAAAAGAAAATAAAGGGGCAAAAGGAACCGATGACAGGGACCATTTATACAGAGGAACACCACATCTTTCGGGAGGCGTTTAGGAGATTCATTGAAAAGGAGATAGAACCCCATCTCGACGCCTGGGAGGAAGAGGGGAGCGTCCCCAGGGAGATGTGGCTCAAAATGGGGGAACAGGGTTTTTTGTGCCCCTGGCTGGATGATGCCTATGGCGGATTCGAAGCTGACTTCGGGTATTCCGTGATCATTAATGAGGAACTGGTCAAGGCGGGTGCTCTGGGATTCTTGGTGGGGCTCCATTCCGACGTGGTGGTTCCCTACATCGATTCCTTCGGCACTTCCGAGCAGAAGGAGAAATGGCTTCCCGGTGCCGTGACCGGCGAGACCCTGATGGCCGTTGCCATGACGGAGCCCAATGCCGGTTCCGATCTCCAGGGTATGAAGGCCAAAGCGGTCAAAGACGGGGACAGCTGGGTGATCAACGGGCAGAAGACCTTCATCTCTCTGGGAGCCAACTGTGATCTTGTGATTGTGGCCTGTATGACGGATCCCCATGCCGATCGCTCGGCCAAGGGGATCAGCCTCATCGTGGTGGAAGAGGGGACCAAGGGATTCAGCAAGGGGAAGCCGCTCAAGAAGATGGGCATGAAAATGTCCGATACCAATGAACTGGTCTTCGAGGATTGCCGGGTCCCCTTGGATAACCTGCTTGGCGAGGAAAACATGGGGTTCTCATATCTCATGCAAAAACTCCAGCAGGAGCGCATCATTTGCGGTATTTACTCCCAGGCCGCTTCAGAGGCCATGCTGGAGTGCACCACCCGGTACTGCAAGGAGCGTGAAGCCTTTGGGGTTCCCATCGGAAAACTGCAGCACAACACTTTCAAACTGGCGGAAATGGCCACGGAGGTCTCCATGGGACGCGCCTATCTGGACTCGCTGCTTTTTGCCCATATGTCGGGAAAAGAGATCGTCAAGGAGGTCTCAATGGCCAAATGGTGGCTTTCAGAAGCGGCCAACCGCATTGCCTACGACTGCGTGCAGCTGCACGGCGGTTATGGTTACATGGATGAATACCCCATCTGCCGGTGGTACCGGGATGTACGTGTGCTGTCTATTTTCGCCGGGACCACGGAGATCATGAAACAGATCATCGGCAAGATGATGGGCTTTTAATGGGGCTTTTTTAAGTGCCTTGATGTGGCAATCGGTTAGAGCGGGTTTTGTATCTGTATGAACACCAAGAAGGAGTGACACATGGAAATGAAAGAGAAAATCGCCGTGATCACCGGCGGCGCTTCGGGTCTGGGACTGGCCACCGCAACCGCGCTTTCGGGCCAGGGTGTTCGGGTCGCCATCTGGGATCTGAACCATGAAGCCGGGGAGACGGCGGCAAAAGAGCTGGGCAATGGTGCCACCTTTAACGCCGTGGACGTGAGCGATGAAAATTCGGTTCAGGAAGGGATCAAAAATGTGGTGGCCCAGTACGGTACCCTTCACATTGCCATCAACTGCGCCGGCATCGGCATTCCCGCCAAGCTGCTGGGCAAGGAAGGGCCGGTGGACATGAAGGGGTGGACCAAAACCATTATGGTCAATCTGATCGGTACCGTCAATGTCATCCGCCTGGCGGCACATCAGATGGCGCAGAATGACCCCAACGCCGACGGAGAGCGGGGGGTTGTTATCAACACCGCGTCGGTGGCCGCCTATGAAGGACAGATCGGTCAGACGGCCTATGCCGCCTCCAAGGCCGGCATTGTGGGGGTGACCCTGCCCGCGGCCCGGGAGTTTGCCCCTCTGGGAATTCGCGTGGCCACCATTGCTCCGGGACTTTTTGAAACCCCCATGCTCCTGGGATTGCCGGAAAAGGTTCAGGAAGCCCTGGGGTTGAGTGTTCCCTTTCCCTCGCGTCTTGGCCGTCCCGAGGAATATGCGGGTCTGGTGGCCCATATCATCCAAAATCCCATGATCAACGGGGAGACCATCCGTCTGGACGGTGCCCTGCGAATGGCGCCCCGTTAGAATGGCGCCCGTCAGAATCGAGGAGGTGTGATGCCGGTTCAAACTGAAATGAATGAAGGGATTGCGGTCCTGACCATTGATGACCCTCCCGCCAATGCCCTTGGCGAAAAGACCCTGGATGCGCTTCGGGAAACGGTGGGTCCGCTTCTAGAGGACGACCGTGTGCGAGTGCTGGTCATCAGGGGTGCCGGAGAAAAAATATTTGTGGCCGGCGCCAACATCAATGAGTTGATCCAATTGAATGAGGAATCGGGTAAAGCCCTGGCCGAGAAGTGTAAAGAGGTCCT